>NZ_JBSFET010000048.1:0-44586 GCF_053594575.1 Streptomyces sp. NPDC001880 | reverse complement strand
TAGCGGCGGCCGCGACGGGGGTCAATGATGTGACGTACTACCCCAATACGGAGCAATGTCCGAAATGATCCGCTCTGGGTTGGTTATGCATCGTTCGGACGGGGTCTGTATCTACTACCCGCCGTAGGATGTGACGTGGCTCCTATGGGTGGCATCACATCCACGAGGCCATTTCGAGGCTCCCGAGCCCTGTTCACCAACCACTCCACACAGCGTCCTGGCGCTCTTCCAATAGAGTTTTCGTTCATGCCGGACATCCGCCACTCCCCCGAGGCGCCCACCCGCACCCAGGCCATGGCTCCCGGGGAGCGCATCGACGCACACCGTCACGGCGACCACCAGGTCGTCTACGCGGGCCAGGCGTACTCGCGGTCACCACCGACGCGGGCACCTGGTTCGCTCCCGGCACCCGGGCCATCCGGATCCCCGTCGGCTGCGTCCACGCCCATCGCGCCCACGGGCATCTCTCCCTGCATCTGCTGGGCCTGCCCGCCGACACCAATCCGCTCGGTCTCGACGCCCCGACCGTCCTCTCGGTCGGCCCCCTGCTGCGCGAACTGATCCTCGCCTGCACCCGAAGCCCCCACGACGACACCCCGCAACGGCTGCGGCTGCGCGCGGTGCTCCTCGACCGGCTGCGCGCCTCACCCCAGTAGCCCGTACAGCTGCCCACCCCCACCGATCCCCGCCTCAAAGCCGTCTGCGACGTCCTGCACCAGGACCCCGCGGACCCTCGCACGCTGGCCGCCCTGGCGACCACGGCCGGAGCCGGCGAGCGCACCCTCAGCCGTCCCTTCCGCTGCGAACTCGACATGACGTTCCCGCAGTGGCGCACCCAACTGCGCCTGTACCACGCCCTGCGCATGCTGGCCGACGACGCACCGGTGACCACGGTCGCGCACCGCTGCGGCTGGTCGTCCACCAGCGCGTTCATCGATGTCTTCCACCGCGCTTTCGGCTACACCCCGGGCACTCACAACCGTCGGCCCTGACTCATCGCCTTCTGCCTGGGCATGCACGCCACCGACGCCCTCGCCACGGGAGAATCGGCGGAGCGAACAACCCACTTCAGCGACTGGAAGGTGTCCCGGCACTGCTGTACGGACAAGGAGCTCGCGGCCCTCGAACTCACCGAGGCGCTGACCGTCGCGGCGAACGGATCCACCTCCGGCCTCGCGCTCACGAAGGCGGCCCGGCACTTCGACGTGAGCGAACTGACCCTTTTGATCGCGGCGGCCATCGCCATCAACGTCCTGAACCGCCTCGCCATATCCGTCCGCATGACACCGGGCTACTACGCACGCGGTTCCGGAAGACGCTGACAGGCGGAATTTCGATAATGATTGGCAGATCATCGACAGCGCGACAAGCCGTCCGGCGATGACGATGCCGTCACGCCAAGGAACAGATCAATCGTTCTACTGTCGGTGGGGCATGCGTGTGTGGATGCCTATCAGGGCGCCGTGGCGTCGCTCGTCCCGCTCTTCGCCGCCGAGCGCGCCTACTCCTACGCGGCAGCCTCGGGCATCGTACTCGCCGCATCGCTGCTGGCCTCGGTGGCACAACCGGTGTTCGGCGCGCTCACCGACCGACGGGCCGCACCTCGGCTGCTGCCCGTCAGCACCGTCCTCGGCGGGCTCGGGGTCGCACTCAGCGGCCTCAGCTGTTCGTACCCACTGACACTGCTGTTCGTCGCGGTGTCCGGGATCGGGGTCGCCGCCTACCGCCCCGAATCCGCCCGCGTCGCACGGCTGGCCGGCCGGGGCAGCCACAGCTCGATGGGGTGGTTCTCCTTCGGCGGCAACGTCGGCTTCTCGGTCGCCCCCCTCATGGTCACCGCCGCCGTCGTGGCCACCGGCGGACTGCGGTTCCCGCCGCTGCTCGTGGTGCCGGCCGTCGTCGGCAGTGTGTTGTGTCTGCCCGTTCTGCGTGCGCTGGAGCAGTCGGCATCCACCGGCCCCGGGGCGGCTGCGGCGGCAGGGACCGACGACAGGTTACGCCCGCCGCTCACCATCACACCCCCGAGGAACCGGACGAGGGGCTGGCCCATCCTGGCCCGCGCCGTACGCGAGACGGCATGACGGCACCCGGCACGGGCAGCCCGCTTGAATGATCAAAGTAGCGAGGGGTTACCATATGAGCGCCGCCTAGCTCGAAAGATAAACCTGTGACTGTCAATGACGACTCGTTCACCAGCTGGAAGAACCGCGAGGAGATCGCGGAGTCGATGATCCCGGTCATCGGGAAACTGCACCGGGAGCGGGACGTAACGGTCCTGCTCCACAGCCGATCCTTGGTGAACAAGTCGGTGGTCAGCATCCTGAAGACCCACCGATTCGCCCGCCAGATCGCCGGTGAGGAGCTGTCGGTCACCGACACGCTGCCGTTCCTCCAGGCCCTCACCACGCTCGACCTCGGTCCTTCCCAGATCGACATCGGCATGCTCGCCGCGACCTACGCCGCCGACGAGCGCGGTCTCTCGGTGGAGGAGTTCACCGCCGAGGCCGTCGTCGGCGCCACGGGTGCCAACAAGCTTGAGCGCGGTGACGGACGCGATGTCGTCCTCTACGGCTTCGGCCGCATCGGCCGCCTCGTCGCCCGTCTGCTCATCGAGAAGGCCGGCTCCGGCAACGGCCTGCGGCTGCGCGCCATCGTCGTCCGTCGGGGCGGCGACCAGGACATCGTCAAGCGCGCCTCGCTGCTGCGCCGCGACTCGATCCACGGCCAGTTCCAGGGCACGATCACCGTCGACGAGACGAAGAACACCATCGTCGCCAACGGCAACGAGATCAAGGTGATCTACGCCAACGACCCGTCCGAGGTCGACTACACGGCGTACGGCATCAAGGACGCCATCCTCATCGACAACACCGGCAAGTGGCGCGACCGCGAGGGTCTGTCGAGGCACCTGCGCCCCGGCATCGACAAGGTCGTCCTGACCGCGCCGGGCAAGGGCGACGTCCCGAACATCGTGCACGGCGTCAACCACGACACGATCAAGCAGGACGAGCAGATCCTGTCCTGCGCGTCCTGCACCACCAACGCGATCGTGCCGCCGCTGAAGGCGATGGCCGACGAGTACGGCGTCCTGCGTGGCCACGTGGAGACCGTCCACTCGTTCACCAACGACCAGAACCTGCTGGACAACTACCACAAGGCCGACCGCCGCGGCCGTTCCGCGCCGCTGAACATGGTCATCACCGAGACCGGTGCCGCGTCCGCGGTCGCCAAGGCGCTGCCCGAGCTCAAGGCACCGATCACCGGCAGCTCGATCCGGGTCCCGGTGCCGGACGTCTCGATCGCGATCCTCAGCCTGCGGCTCGGACGCGAGACGACCCGCGACGAGGTCCTCGACTACCTCCGCAACGTATCGCTGACCTCGCCGCTCAAGCGCCAGATCGACTTCACCACCGCCCCCGACGCCGTGTCGAGCGACTTCATCGGCTCTCGCCACGCCTCGATCGTCGACGCCGGCGCCACCAAGGTCGACGGCGACAACGCGATCCTCTACCTCTGGTACGACAACGAGTTCGGCTACTCGTGCCAGGTCATCCGCGTCGTCCAGCACGTTTCCGGCGTGGAGTACCCGACCTACCCGGCCCCGGCGGTCTGATCCCGGCCGACTCCCCCTCCCCCGGGCCGGCACATCCGCCCCGGGGAGGATCATCCGGACGCAGCACGAAGGGCGCCAGATGGGCAGCTGCTCATCGGGCGCCCTTCGTGCTGTGCTCCACGAGCGGCCGGATGCCGGATGTCGCGCAATACCTGATGTCACGCGCCCGATGGCCTGTGGCCCGATGAACCCCGTGGCGACGGGGTCGCGGTCGAGGCGGTGAAACGCGTCAGCCAGTGGCCCTGGAGGAACTGGGTCTGCGTCGACTGCGGCTGCGCCACTCGGTGGCCAACCCGGCCTCCTGCAAAGTGACGTCAAGGCTGGATACCCCTGCGAAGGCGACACGCGCGGCGGCGCACTGCTGCACATGGACGGATGACACGACCAGCATCTGCACGCCCGCATCGGGGGTGACGCCTCGGCAGCACTGTGAGAGCGTCTGGACATCACATGATCCACGTGGACGTCACACGGTCCACGGGACGCAGTGGGAGGTGGGGTCCTGATGATGCACTACGCCGAGTACCGAGCCCATGACGCGGTGGGCCTGGCCGAGTCGGTCGCCCGCAAAGAGGTCTCACCGGACGAACTGCTCGATGTCGCCATCGCCCGCGCGGAGGCGGTCAACGGCAGACTCAACGCGATCGTCCGGCCGATGCACGAACTCGCCCGGGAGCGGGCGAAGGCCCCGCTGACCGGGCCGTTCGCCGGAGTCCCGTTCCTGATCAAGGACCTGTCGCAGGACTACGCCGGACTGCCGACCGGCAGCGGCAGCCGGTCACTTCGCCATCGTCCCGCCGAACGGCACAGCGAGGCGGTCGAGCGCTGGCTGGACTCCGGACTGGTGATCTTCGGCAAGACCAACACCCCGGAGTTCGGGGCGAAGGGCATCACCGAACCGGAGGCGAACGGGCCCACCCGCAACCCCTGGGACCTCGCCCGCACCCCCGGCGGCTCGTCCGGGGGAACGGCGGCGGCCGTGGCCTCGGGCATCGTTCCGGTGGCCGGTGCCAACGACGGCGGCGGATCGATCCGCATCCCGGCCGCGTGCTGCGGCCTCTTCGGCCTGAAACCGGGACGCGGACTCGTCCCGGCCGGCCCGTCCGTCGCCGAGCACCTGCACGGTGCCGCGACCGACGGCGTCATCTCACGCAGCGTCCGCGACAGCGCGGCCATGCTCGATGTGCTGACCTCGCGACCGGACCCGTCCGGGCCGTACCTGCACGCCCGACCCGAGCTGCCGTACGCCGAACTCGCCCGCAGACCCGAGAAGTTGCGCATAGGGTTCACCACCCGCTCACCCATCGACACCGAGGTCGACCCACAGGCGGTCGCCGCGGTAGAGGACGCGGCCACCCTGCTCCGCCACCTCGGGCACGAGGTCGAGCCCACCGAGCCCGAGATCGACCAGCGGCAGCTCGCCTCCGACTTCCTGGCGATGTGGGCCACTCAACTCGCCCACACCGTCGATGAGATCCGCCGTTCGACCGGCGCCGGGCCGGCGGCGTTCGAACTCGACACCCATCTGCTGGCCGCCGCCGGCCGCGCCCTGAAGGCCCCGGAATACTACGCCGCACACGACCGCTGGAACACGTACGGCAGGCAACTCGCCCTGTTCCACAGCCGCTACGACCTGCTCCTCACCCCGACCCTGGCCCGGCCGGCCGTACGGATCGGCGAGCTGGACACTCCTCGACCGGTACGGGCCGTGGCCCGGACCCTGATGCGACTGGGGCTGTTGGGGGCTCTGGCCGGGACCCGGGCATGGGAGCGCGCAGTGCTCGCCAACCTCTCGGCGACCCCGTACACCCAGCTGGCCAACATCACCGGCCGACCCGCGATGAACGTCCCCACCTACCGCACTCCGGACGGCCTGCCTCTCGGCGTGCAGTTCGTCGGCCCGCTCGGCGGCGAGGGGACGCTCCTCGCCCTCGCCGCCCAGATCGAGGCCGAACGCCCCTGGGCCCACCTCGAACCCCCGCTCTGAGCAGGCCGGTCGGGGAACTCCGCCACGCACCCGCTTCATGAAGGAGGAGGGGCGGCGTGGCGGCGACGGCGCTCTCGGCGGCCGAGCGGCTGATGGAACGGCGCTGGGCCCTCCGACGCCTCGCCGGGCGTCCCACCCCGGGTGCCCTGGGATACGGTGGGTCGGCAACACGGCGTGGAGGGGACCACATTGACACGGGTTGCGATTGTCGGCGGCGGGATCGGCGGCCTGGCCGCAGCTCTGTTCCTGGGCCGCCGGGGCCATCGGGTGACCGTTTTCGAGAAGGACGGCCACCGGCCGGGACGCGACCTCGACGGGGACTTCTTCGACTGGCACCGTCCCGGTGTGCCACAGGCGGTCCAGCCGCACGGTCTTCTGGCCCCGGTCCGGACCGTGCTGCGCGCGGAGGCTCCGGACGCGTACCGTGCGATGCTGCGCATGGGGGCCCGGGAACACAACGAGTTCGACTGGTTCGCCGAGCGTCCGCCCGCCCGCCCGGGGGACGAGGATCTGGTGACGGTCCGGACCAGGCGCATCGTACTGGAGGCCGCTCTGCACGACGCGGTGCACCGCGAGCCGGGCGTCGACGTACGGCTCGGAGAGGCCGCCGAGGGGCTCCTCGTCGACCGGCACAGCGACATCCCGCAGGTCACAGGGGTGAGGTCCGCGTCGCGGGCGCACCGCGCGGATCTGGTGCTCGACGCCGGCGGGCGCCGGTCCCCGGTATCCCGGTGGCTTTCCGAGGAGGGCTGCCGGGACGTGGTCGTGGAGAACCATCGCGTCCCGATCGCGTACTTCTGCCGCTGGTACCGGCTGCGTGCCGATGGGCCGCGCGATCCCGGACGCATCAGGCCGGGTTCGTTCTCGGCCTTCGCGGTCGGCGGGGTTTTCCCGTCGGACAATGGCATCTTCGCGGCGTCCTTGACGGTCTCCACTGCCGATCCCACCCGCGCGGCCCTGCGGGATCCCGCGGTGTTCGAGAGGGCCGCCCGGACCTTTCCCGCCATCGCGGCCTGGCTGGATCTGGAGCCCGAGCCGGTCTCGGGTGTGCTCACGATGGGGGGTCTGCACAATCGCTGGACCGCGTTGGCCGACGCCGACGGGCCCGTGGTCACCGGCCTCGTGGGCATCGGGGACTCGCTCGCGTACACCAATCCCACGATGGGGCAGGGAGTGGCCATGGCCCTGCGGGCGGGGCAGTGGGTGGCCCACCACGCGGGCACGGCCTCGGACCCGGCGTCGTTCACCGCCGAGTACCACCGCTGGGCGGCGCGCAGCCTGCGCCCGTGGTTCGACGCCCAGGTCGCCGCGGACCGGGCCGATGCTGCTCAACTCGGCGATCCCGCACGGGTTTCGGCAGAACCACCCACCGCGACCGGCCGTGAGAGGGCAGCCCTCGCCGCCTGCGCCTTCGACGACCCACTGGTCATGCGCGCACGGGCGAAGGTCCGCCACCTCGTCCTGACGGCCGATCAGGCGTACGGCACCGAGGAGGTGCGCGCCCGGCTGGCGCACTGGCTGGGCGAACACCCGGACTTCACGCCCGCGTTCGACGGCCCCGCGCGTGCGGAGTGGGAATCGGTCATGAGGGTCGCGGACCGCGCCGTCTGAACGCCCGCGGCGACCGGCGTGACCAGAAGGCGCATTCAACTGGTAACGAACGGCATCCGGGCGACAGGTTGAACGCCTTTCGCACCATTTTTACACTGTTACCACTCGTACGGGTGGTGTATCACCAGGTGTGGCCATATTGTCGATTCAGGAAAGACGGCTGGAAGAAGGGCGTCACACCCGGCGACCGCCCCGGGTGGCGTGGGCCCGACATGAGGCAGCCGAGGAGTCGATATGCAACTACGCAACCTGAGGACAGCGGTCATGCTGTGCGCCGCCGCCGCGTTCGCAGTGGCGATTCCCGTTCCGGCATCCGCCGCCGCATCAGCACCCGCGTCCACGCAGTACAGCCCGTCGGCCCGCGTTGTGGCCGTCGACTGCTTCTCGAACCCGCAGGTACGCCCCGACGACTTCCTGCTCGCCTGCGGGGACGGCAACAATCGCCTCATCGACATCCGCTGGTCCCACTGGGGGCCGGACTCCGCCACGGGTACGGCGCTCGACGCGGTGAACGACTGTCAGCCCTACTGCGCGGCCGGCACGTTCCACTCGTACCCCGTCACTGTCCGGCTGGACAGCCCGAAGACCTGGCCGTCCCATCCCGAACTGCAGCAGTTCACCCGGCTCCACCTCGTCTACACCGACGGCAGGCCGGCGTACACCGAGCGGGTCATGACGCACGAGCTCTGGGACTGACGCCCGGACCCGGCTGCGACAGGGCACCGGCCATGAGGTGATGCGCGTGAATATTCGCGAACGCACACGAAAGACCGGTGGGAGGTGGCGGCCTGGCTATGTGGCCGCCGCCCTGGTGTTCGCTGTCGGAATGGCCGGCACCACCCTGCCCACCCCGTTGTACGGTCTCTACCAGGAACAGATCGGGTTCTCCGAACTGATGGTGACCGTTGTGTTCGCCGTCTACGCCATCGCGGTCATCACGGTGCTGCTGGTGGCGGGAAACTACTCCGACGAGGCCGGCCGAAGACCTGTGCTCCTGTGCGCCCTGGCATTGTCGGCGGCGAGCGCGGGGTGTTTCCTGCTGGAAAGAGGTCTGCCACTGCTCTTCACGGGGCGGCTGCTGTCCGGCTGCGCGGCCGGGCTGCTGAGCGGTGCCGCGACGGCGGCCGTCATCGAACTGGCGGGCCCCGGGCACAAGGCACGTGCGGGGTTCGCCGCCACCGCGGCGAACATGGGTGGTCTGGGTTGCGGGCCGCTGCTCTCCGGGATCCTCGCGCAGTACACGCCCTGGCCGCTGACGCTTCCGTTCTGGGTCCATCTGGGGCTGGTGACGCTGGCCTGCGGGATCACCTGGCTCCTGCCGGAGACCGTTGCCGAGCCGAAGCGCCGGCCGCCCCTGAAACCGCAGGGGTTGTCCGTTCCCCCCGAGGTGAAGGGGGTCTTCCTGCCCGCCTCGCTGGCGGCCTTCGCCGGGTTCGCGCTGCTCGGCCTGTTCACCGCGGTCGCACCGAGCTTCGCTGCACGGACGCTGGGTGTGCACAATCTGGCCGTCTCGGGTGCCGTGGTCTTCTCCGTCTTCCTCGCCTCGACCGCCGGGCAGTCCCTGACCCAACGGATCGGCGCACGCCTCGCGCTCCCGGTCGGCTGCGGCATCCTCGTCGTCGGCCTGCTGCTGGTGGCGTCGTCGCTGCTCGCCGAGTCCCTGCTCCTGCTCGTCCTGGGCGCCCTGTGCGGCGGCACCGGCCAGGGCCTGGCCTTCCGTGCCGCGCTCACCCTGATCAGCGGCGCGGCCCCGGCACAGCATCGCGGCGGCACCATTTCGGCGTTCTTCGTCGTCGCCTATGGCGGGATCTCCCTGCCGGTGGTCGGGGTCGGTGCCCTGGCCACCTGGCTCGGGCTGCGCCAGGCCGGGCTGATCTTCGCGGGCTGCGTGATGCTGCTTGCGGCGTGCGCGGGCACGTACGCGGCTCGCAGACTGCCGCCGGACCCGGATCTGCAACCGGGCTCACCGCCGGCAACATCCTCCCGGTTCTGAGCACTTGACCGGCACGGGCGCCGACGGCCCGTCCTTGCATCGGGTGCCGTGTCGATATCAGCGTTCCGCGGGGGAGACGTAAGTGATGAGTGGTCAGCAGCCGGACTCGGGCAGGGCCTCCCAGGTGTTCCAGCCGCTCGACGGAGACGACCCGACCACCATCGCCGGGTACCGGCTCGCCGCCAGGCTCGGCGCGGGCGGCATGGGCAAGGTGTACCTCTCGTACACACCCGGCAGACGGCCCGTGGCCATCCAGATGATCCGGCCCGAGTTCGGCGAGGACGCCGAATTCCGCCGCCGCTTCACGCAGGAGGTCCAGTCCGCTCAGCGCGTTCAGGCCCTGGTCACGGCGCCGGTCATCGACGCCGCCACCGACGCCGCGCAGCCCTGGCTGGCCACCACGTACGTACCACCTGGCGCAACGCCGCCGCCTCCGGCAGCTGATCCGTCCCGGTGGCAGCTCCGGCCGGTTCTGGTCAGCATGGACACATGTCGCTCGATCGAGGAGACCTCGTGTCCGTCGCGGTACTCGGCGCGACCGGTGGCCAGGGCGGCGCGGTGGCTGCCGCCCTGCTGGAGGCGGGACGCGCCGTGCGTGCCGTGGTGCGCGATCCCGCCGGCGGACGGGCCCGGGCCCTGGCGGTGGCCGGGGCTGAAGTCGTGCCGGGGAATCTGTTCGACGCGGCCTCGCTCGCCGATGCGTTCCGGGGCACCACCGCGGCGTTCGCTGTCACTACCCCGTTCCAGGACGGCCTGGACGCCGAGGTCGCCCAGGGAGCTGCAATCGTACGGGCTGCCGCGGACGCCGCTCTGCCGCATCTGGTGATGGCCTCCGTCGCCAGTGCGGACCGCGACACGGGTGTCCCGCACTTCGAGACCAAGGCCAGGACCGAGAAGCTGCTGGCCGCCTCGGGGCTGCCGGCGACGGTGGTGGCGCCGACCTACTTCTACGACAACGCCCTGGGTGCCACGGACGAGGTGGCCGCCGGTCTGCTCACCATGCCGGTTCCCGGCGACACCGCCATCCAGCAGGTGGCGCGGCAGGACCTGGGCGGTGTGGTGGCCGCGGTCGTCGCCGATCCGGACCGGTGGATCGGGCAGCGGATCGAGGTGGCGGGCGACGATCCCACACCGGTCCGGATGGCTGCGGAGATCGGGCGGGCCGCGGGCGGCACGGTCGCGTTCCGGCAGTCCTCGTTGGAGGACCTCCGCACTGCGAACCCCGATATGTTTGCCATGTGCAGCTTCTTTGTGGACACCGGTTACCAGGTGGACATGGCGGCACTGCGCGCGCAGTTCCCCGCTGTCCCCTGGACCTCCTACGCCGCGTGGGCGGACGCACAGGACTGGCCGAAGCCCGCCGTGTGACGCCCGCCCCGCGGAGGCTCCTACCAGGTGGCGGTGATCCGCCGCGGGCTGCGGGAAGTGGTGCCCAGGTGCCACGCGACCTCTTCGGCGGGCTCGGCCAGACGCAGACCGGGAAAGCGGGCGGCGATCCGGTGCAGGGCGAGCTGGAGCTCCAGCCGGGCCAGCCAGGCCCCCAGGCAGTAGTGAGAGCCCGCACCCAATGCCAAGGTAGGAGCCGCCAGGGGTGCGAAGAGGTCGTCGAACTGCCGGAGCGGAAACACGTCGGGGTCGCGGTTGGCCGTGCCGCAGTCGGCGAGCACCACCGAACCCGCCGGGATCGTCACGCCGCCGACCTCCGTGTCTATGGCGGCGTGCCGCGCGGTTCCCCGGTCGTCGCCGAGCGGAATCAGATGCAGCAGCCGCTCCGCCAATGCCCCGGCGGCCCTTTCGTCCGCCCCGAGGCGAGGCCAGACCTCCGGCCGTTCACCGAGCAGATAGAACAGCGAATTGCCCAGCATCGTCATGGTGCTGTCATGGCCACCGACGACCAACCCGCATACCAGGTGGACGAGTTGCCCCTCCGGGATGCCGCCTTCCTCGTCGGCCGCCTTGACCAGCATGCTGGTCAGGTCCTCGCCCGGTGTGCTGCGCCGCTCGGCCAGCAGCTTCGCTCCGAAGGCGGCGAACTCCGTCAGCGCGGAGGCCATTTCCTCCTCGGGGTGGGAGCCGTCCGAGAAGGCGTACTGGCTCCAGTGGCGCAGCCGCTCCCGGGCTTCGGTGTCGAGCCCCATCAGTCTGCTGATCACCGCGACCGGAAGCGGCAGGGTGAAGCCGGTCACCAGGTCCACCGGGCGTTCGCCGTCCGCGAGTTCGTCCAGACGCTGTTCGACGATCGTCTCGATCCAGGGCCGCCAGCGGGCGACGGCCCTCGGTGTGAAGGCACGCCGCATGGTGCGGCGCAGGCGCAGATGGTCCTCGCCGTCCTGGTTGAAGATCAGGTCGAGGCTGCTCACCAGGCCGGATTCGCCGGACAGCGACGGGGCGTCCGGCGGGTGGAGCCCTGCGCGCCCGAATCGGCTGTCGGTCAGGACCTTGCGTACGTCGGCGTAGCGGCTCACCAGCCAGGCCCGTGTCCCATCGGGTAACTCGACGGGCCTGGGCGGACCTGGTGGGTCGAACGTCAGACGGTGCAGCGGGGGCATCGACGGTCCGGGGCGGACGTGGGCATCGGCGGGGCAGGACAAGGAACCTCCTGGCTTGCGCGGGTACGGCGGACTGCTGGGCGGGTACGGACGGGCGGGATGCGGCGCTGCGGGGCCGGCATCAGAGTTCGACCAGCACCTTGCCCCGGCTGGCCCCGGTACCCTGGTAGAGGCTCCGATAGGCGTCGGGGATGTTCTCGAAGCCGTGGTGGAGGGTGTGTCCGCAGCGCACCTCGCCCCGCCTGATCAGGCCGCCGAGCTCGTCGTGGAGCGCACGCCAGTTCTCGTCGGTGAACCATTCGAGCGAGAAGATGCCCCGCACATGGGCGCGCGGGAACATGATGTACGGCAGCAGCCGCGGTCCCGTGACATCACGGCCGACCTGGGTGGCCCACTGCCAGCACACGGCCACCTGGCTGTCGATGTTGAGCATGGAGAACACGGCGTCGGTGACGGTGCCGCCCAGATTGTCGAAGTACTTGTCGACGCCGTCCGGCGCGGCCCACTGGAGGGCGTCCCGTACGGCCTCGCGGTTGTCTCCGTGGCGGTAGACGATGACCGCGTCGAATCCCAGCTCGTCGAGGTACTCCGCCTTCTCCGCGGTGGACGTGGTGCCCACCACCCGGGCGCCGGCGAGCTTGGCCAGCTGGCCGACCAGTGAGCCGACGGAGCCTGAGGCGCCGCTGACCACGACGGTGTCCCCCGGGCGGATCGACATGAACTTGGTCAGGGTGCCCCAGGCCGTCATGCCGGGGCCGCCCATGACGCTGAGCGCGGTGGGGAGCGGCAGCGCGTCGTCGTACCAGCCTGGGTCCAGACGGCGGTAGGCCGGGAAGACCATCGGGAACGTCCCGGTCTGCCAGGGGGTGGGCGCGCCGTTGCTCACGAGATGCGTGCGCCAGCCGCCGAATCCCTGCACCAGATCCCCGGGGCGGTGGGACGCCTGCGGACCCGCTTCCAGCACTTCCATGATCGAGTCGGCCCCCATGTGCGCACCGAGCGGGGTGTCCAGCGCGATGCCCTGGAGGTAGGGGTCCACCGACACGTAGCGCGTCTTCAGGAGCATCTCGTCCGGGGCCAGTTCGGTGTCGATCTCCTCCTCGACCAGTCCGTAGATCCTTTCGACGTCGGGGACGCCCTCGATGTGCTCGCGCACCACCCACTTGCTGGCCCTCATCCCGTTCCCTCTCTCTCGACAAGGGCCGGGCGGCCCTCTGCGACGGGCCGTGACACCGGCCGCGGCCCCACCTCGATGACCCGGTGGGTCGGTGGCGGACCGCTCCGGTCGACGGAGGCGGTGAACTCGCGGCCGTCGTCGCGGCAGATGAACTGCATGACGTGCCGGCCGGCCGCCGCCGCGCGGATCAGTCCGCCCGTGGTGGCCCAGACGCCGGACTGGTAGAAATTCCGCAGTCCCGGCAGGCCGGGGCCGTGTTTCTTGACGAGCTTCTCCAGCGTTTCCCCGCTCTCCACGAACGGCTGCCAGCCGAGCACCGTGCCGTCGTAGTTGCCCGTGTACCGGACCTGGGTGAGCGGGCTGGACACGTCGCGTACGGCGATGGCGTCCGAGATGCCGGGGTGCTGTCGCTCCAGAAACGCCACGAGTGTCTCCCGGGCCCGGCGCTTGGCCGCGTAGTAGCCGCGGCCGTGGCGTACCGGGAGCGTATGGAGTTCCTGCCCGCCTCGGGTACGGGTCGCTTGTTCCGGACCCTCGTCCAGGGCGCGCCAGGGTGCGATGTCGCAGAAGTAGGTGACGTACGCAACGCTCGTCCCGGGCGGGGAGAGCTCGGGATAGTGCCTGTTGCGGAACTGGACGTTGATGCTGGGGTGCCGGATGCCGGTCAGTCCGGCTGCTTCCGTCTCGTCGAGCAGATAGGTGGTGCAGGGGTCGGCGTCGGGGAATTCCCGGCGCAGGCCGAGGAAGAGTGTGAAGTATCCCGGGAACACCATGCCGGGCTGTTCGATGGTCCGGGTGTAGAGGCGATGGTACGCCTCGTTGAGGTATCGGCCCTTCAACAGCTCCATCATCGTGGTGCGTCCGTCGCAGGCCGACACGATGATGTCGGCGCGCAGTTCACGCCCGTCGCTGAGCCGTACGCCGACCGCGCGGTCGTCCTCGACCAGTACTTCCTCGACCTTGGCGTTGTAGGTCACTTCCCCACCGAGCCCGCGGTAGCGCCGCTCGATCGACTCGGCCAGCCCGAGCGATCCTCCTTCGGGGACTCCGGCGGAGAGATTGGCGTGCGAGGCGAGCTGGAAGTGGAACGGCAGTACGGGGAAGGCCGGATGCTTCTCGTACAGGATGAAGTTGAACGCCTCGCGCAGCAGGGGGTCCTTGAACCTGGCCGAGAAATCGGTCATGAGTACGCCGATGGATTTGCGCACGACGTTGAAGTACGGGATGAAGGAGGCCAGCATGCGCCAGCGCTCCATCGGCGGCATCAGGCCGACCGGTCTGAGGAAGGGGTAGACCGCAAGGCATTTGCGGAAGGCGCGCAGTTGTCTGCAGAAGGACCTGATCAGGGCGGAGTCGGCGGGCGAGAGCTCCGTGAGGTGGGCCTGGAGCCGGTCGGGGTCGGAGTAGAAGTAGACCGCCCGGCCGCATCTGCCGCGCACGACGTTGAACACATCGAAGTGCCGGACCTCCTTGCCCTGCAACGCGCCGAGCTCCAGCCAGATCTGGTGCATCTCATTGCCGGGGCCACTGCCCAGCAACCAGCTGACACAGGGGTCCAGCCTGAAGTCACCGCGGTCCCAGGCCGTGCAGCAGCCGCCGGGCAGTTCGTGCATCTCCAGGACATGGGTCCGGTAGCCGTTCATCCGGGCGTAGCAGCCGGTGGACAGACCGCCCAGCCCTGCGCCGATGATGATCATCGACTCTCGTTCGGTACGCGGCATGTCCCTGTTCTCCTCGGTGTTCATGTGCGGGTGTCACCACGCATGGCCCACTTGTCGAGCTGGGGCAGCCGGCCCAGCTTCCCGGGGTGCCAGGGCTCGGTGCCCCGGCTCTCGGACGCCGTGAACCCGCGTCCCAGCTCGTCGCAGAGGTACTGGACGACGAACCGCCCGGTGGACGCGGCGCGGATCAGTCCGCCCATGCCGACCCACTGCCCCGCCATGGAGAATCCGCGCAGGCCGGGCAGGCGCATACGGTCCTTGCCGACCAGTTTGGCCGAGATGTCGTCGGCCTCGGAGAACGCCTTCCAGGCCAGAATGGAACCGTCGTGGTTTCCGGTGTAGCGCCGTGTGGTCGCCGGGGACGCGACATCGACCAGCTCGATGCGCTCGCCCACCCCCGGCAGCCTGCGTTCCAGGAATCCCCTGACGAAGTCGGCCACTTGGCGCTTCTTCTCCCGGTACTCCTTGCGGTCGGCGGCACGCAACTCCTTCCAGTACCCGAAGTCGCTGAAGTAGGTGCAGTGGACGACCGATCTGCCGGGCGGGGCGAATCCGTCCGAGTAGTCGGAGCGCAGCTGCACCACCACACTGCTCTGGAGCGCCCCGGGCAGTTGCGCGGCGTCCTCCGGGGCGAGCAGATATGTGGTGCTGTGGGGCCGGCCGGGGCCCAGCTCGCCCCGGATCCCGACGAAGGCGGAGACCACTGCGGGGAACAGGGTGCCGGGGCGGTGCAGCAGTTCGTCGTACAGCTTGTCGATCCGCGGCCCGGTGAACCGGCCCTCCAGAAGGCCGTGGATCGTGGTGTGACCGTCGCAGGCCGAGACGACATGGTCGGCGTAGTACCGCCTGCCGTTGCGCAGTTCGATCCCGACGGCGCGCCCGTCCTCGACCAGGATCCGCTCGACGCGTGCCCGGTAGCTGATCCGGCCACCCAGCGATGTGTAGCGCTCCTCGATCGACCGGGACAGGCCCAGCGAACCTCCTTGTGGGAAACCGGCGTTGTTGTGGTGGGCACCGGCCATGTTGAACAGGTACGGAAGGAGCGGGAAGCCCTCCGGGTCCTGGAAGAAGATGTTGCGGAACGCCCGGCGGAGCAACGGGTCCTGGAACCGGTCGGCGAATGCGTGCATCGGCGTCGACGCCGTGCGCCAGAACAGCCGGAACGCGGGCAGGACGGTGCGCAGCAACGCCATTCTCTCGCGTACGGTCCGCAGGGCAGGGGCGGTCAGGAACGGGTACAGCTCGATGTCGATGAACCTGCGCAGATCCCGGCAGAACGAGCGGATCAACCGGGCATCGGCAGGCGAGAGTTCGAGCAGATGGTGTTCCAGCCGGTCGGGATCGTTGTAGAAGGTCACGGAGCGGCCGGTCTCGTCGACGACCCGGTTGAACATCTCGAAGTTGGTGATGGTCTTGCCGTCGAGCGCCCCCAGTTCCCGCCAGACCTGGTTGGCTTCGTTGCCTGCGGCCGTGCCGATCAGCCACTCGATGCAGTAGTCGAAGATGTAGCCGTCGCGCGACCAGGCTGTGCAGCAGCCGCCGGGCAGTACGTGCTTCTCGAAGATGCGGGAGCGCATCCCGTTCATCTGCGCGTAGCACCCGGTGGACATTCCCGCGACGCCGGCGCCGATCACGATGACCCGGGGGCCGCCGCCCCCCGCCCGGTCACGGGTGCTCCACTCGTCCTCCGCCTCATCGGACATCGGTGCCGCCCTCCTGGAGGATGCCGCGCACCAGCTCGGCGTTGCGCGCCGCGTGCTTGGGGTCGAGCATGTCGGCGTGGACTCCGGAACCGCGCAGCACGGACGTGGCCGTGATCGAGCTGCCGTGCCAGGTGCCCCGTGCGTCGGCGGCGTAGAGGGCCGTCTTCTCCTGGTCGGTGACCACACTGACGGTCGCGGAAATCTTTCCGAGGTTCGGTGTGCGGCCGCAGAAGGCCAGGTACTCCGCGGCCTGGTCCAGCGTTTCGCGGGCGACGGCGTCCGATCCGGTGTGCTTGCGCAGGTGCTCGGCCAGTTCGGCCTCGAAGAACTCGATGTGCTCGGGGCCGGGTACGTACGGCTCGACGATGCGGTGCGAGTCCAGCACGATCACATGGGCGACCTCGCGTCCCCGGCCCTCGAGTTCCTTGGCCACCTCGAATGCGAGGTTGCCGCCGAGCGAGTAGCCGAGCAGCAGGCACCTGCCCTCGGGCCGGTGGGTCTCGACGAGGTCGGCGTACTGGGCCACCTTGTCCGCGCCGGGGACGTAGTTGAAGGCAAGCAGCCGGTACTCGGGCAGTCTGGCGGCGAACTCCCGGTAGACGAGTCCGTGGCCGCCCGCCGGCGGGAAGCAGAACAGGGTCCGCTCCTGATCGCTGTTGAAGCTGAGGCAGGGCAGGTCGTCGAAGTCCGAGCCGGTGGCGATGCGCTCCAGCGACGCGGCCATCCCGTGCAAGGTCGTCACTCGGTACAGCAGGCTGACGGGGATGCCGACGCCGTACTCCTTGCGCAGCCGGTGGATCAGCTCGATGAGTTTGATGGAGCTGCCGCCGACCTCGAAGAACTCGTGCGTCAGGCCGACCCGCTCCAGTCCGAGCAGTTCCTTCCAGTGCCGGGCCATGCTCACTTCGAACGGTGTGCGCGGCTTCTCCTCGGGCTCGTCGTCCGTGTCGATGCGGGGCACCGGCAGGGCGGCGTGGTCGACCTTGCCGTTGGCGGTCAGCGGCAGTTCCGGCAAGGTGACGAAGTGTGCTGGGACCATGTACGCGGGCAGCCGGTCGGCGAGGTACCGGCGCAGCGCGCGCCGGTCCGGTGCCGCCCCTTCGGTCGGTACACAGTAGGCGCACAGGACGTCCTCGCCCCGGGCGACGGGGCGCACTGTGACGAGCGCGCGGACCAGGCCGGGCCACTGGGCGAGGTGTGCCTCGATCTCGCCGAGTTCGATCCGGTGGCCCCGGAGCTTGATCTGGCCGTCGACCCGGCCGAGCAGATGAACCCGGCCGTCCGCGTCCCAGCGCGCCGCGTCTCCGCTGCGGTAGAGGCGTACGGGGCTCGCGCCCGGCTCCCGGCTCAGGGTCCGGGTGACGAAACGCTGCTCCGTCAGCCCGGGGTCGCCCGCGTAGCCGAGGGCGACGCCGTCGCCGCCGATCCACAGCTCGCCGGGGACCCCGGGCGGCACCGGTTCACCGTGCCGGTCGAGCACATGGAGTGTGCTGTTGCTCAGGGGCCGTCCGATCGGCACCGTCCGTCCGGGTTCCAGGTCGTCGGCGGGTCCTTCGAAGCAGGCGCTGTCGATGGTCGCCTCGGTGACCCCGTAGGAGTTGATCAGACGGGTGCCCGGCCCGCAGAGCTCGTGCAGTCTGCGGTACTCCCCGGCTTTCCACACATCGGATCCGACGATCAGCAGCCGCATGAAGTCCAGCCGCAGGCTCCGGCGCTCGCAGTGGTCCATGAGGCCGCGTACGACGGCGGGCACGAACTCCGCGCAGTCGACGCGCTCCCTGCGCATCGTGGTGTAGAGCCGTTCGGTGTCGAAGAGCAGATCGCGGTCGACCAGCACCAGGCTGCCGCCCGAGCACAGCGCGCGCACCACGTCTCCGGTGAAGACGTCGAACGACGGGGCGGCCATCTGGAGGTGCACCCGCACGTCGCGGTCCAGCCGGTATTCCTGGAGCCAGGCTCCGTACGCCGAGGCGAGGTTGCGGTGGCTGACCCGCACGGCCTTGGGGAGGCCGGTCGAGCCGGAGGTGTGGATCACGTACGCGGGTGTGTCGGGGCAGGTCGGGTCCTCGGCTCCGGAATCGGTCCCGCTCCGGTCGTCCGTTGCGGGCACGGCATCGTTCAGCTCGCGCAGGGTAAGCGTCAAGACCGGTAGCCCCGCCATCCGGTCGCGGCAGGCGTCGTCCGCGGTGACGACGAGGGTGGCGCCCGCGGCCCGTACGGTCTGGGCGACGCGGTCGGCCGGGTGGTCGGCCGGGATCGGGAGGTAGGCGCCGCCGGCCTTGAGAACCGCGAGCAGCGCGACGACGAGCTCGGGCGACTTGTCCAGGCAGAGCGCCACCACCGATCCGGCGCCGGCTCCGAAGCCCTGCAGCCGTCGCGCCAACTCCCCCGACCTGTGGTCCAGTTCCCGGTACGTCAGCCGGTGGGCTGCCCCGTGGGGCGTCGGGGTCGTGACGGCCACCGCGTCCGGGTGCCGGGCGGCGGCCTCACTGATCAGCCGGTGGACCGGCCGGAAGCCGTCCGCCTCACCGGCCCCCGTCACCGGGGGCAGCGCGGTGCGGCCGGCACTGCTCCATTCGCCGACCAGCCGCTCGCGCTCGCGGGCGTCCAGCATCTCCAGCCGGGAGGTGGGCCGGTCCGCCGGGGCCCGGGTCATGCTGTCCAGCAGTGCGGTGTAGTGCGATGCCATCCGCCGCACGGTCTCCGGCAGGAACAGGTCGGTGTTGTACTTCAGGACGCAGTGGAAGCGGCGCTCCGCCTCGTCCTCGTACACGGACAGCGTCACATCGAACTGCCCCTCCTCCTCAGGGAGTTCGATGTACTGGAGCCGGTATCCGTACTTTTCGGTGGCGACCTTGTGGGTGAGCAGGATGAACATGACCTGGAACACCGCGGAGCGGCTGGGGTCGTGCTGGAGCCCCAGCTTGTCGACCAGCAGGACGAACGGGTACTCCTGGTTGTCGAGACCACCCAGCACGGTCGTACGGACCTGCTGCAACAGCCGGGCGACCGAGGGGTCGCCGGACAGGTCCGCGTGCAGCGGGAGCGGGTTGACGAAGTAGCCGTAGACGGAGGCGAATTCCTGCTCGGTCCGGCCGGTCACGGGGCTGCCCACGATGACCTGGTCCTGGCCGGAGTAGCGCTGCAGCAGGAGGTAGTAGGCGCTGAGCAGCACCATGAACGGGGTCACGTCGTGCTCGCGGGCCAGAGTGTGCACTCGGGCGGTGAGCTCGGTGTCCAGTACGAAGAACTCCGACGCTCCGTTGTGCGTCTGCACGGCGGGACGGGGCTTGTCGACCGGCAGTTCCAGCGTCGGGACCTCGGCCGGCAGGTGCGCGCGCCAGTAGTCGAGCATGCGCGGCGCGGCGGGTCCGGCCAGGAAGCGGTTCTGCGCGTTGAGGAAGTCCAGGTAGCGCGCGGTGACGGGCGGCAGCGACGGGGCATGCCCCTGGCGCAACCCCTCGTACACCGCGAGGAGCTCCTCGATGAACGTGAACGTGGAGATCGCGTCGGAGACGATGTGGTGCACCGCCTTCATGATCACCCAGCGGTCGGCGGCGCGCTTGAAGAGGCGGAAGCGGAACAGTGGATCGCGCTCCAGGTCGTACGGCCTGCGGTACTCCGCGACGATCGTGCTGTGGATGTCCTCCCACTCCTGGTCCTGAACGTCGAACAACGCGACATCGGCGTCGGCCTCCGGCGACACCTGCTGCATCGGAACGCCGTCCACCGTGAGGAAGTTGGTCCGCAGCGCGGGGTGACGCGCCACCATGCAGCGGACTGCCTCGAACATGAGATCGGGATCGAGCTCGACCCGGACCTCGACCGCGCCGCCGATGTTGTACGCGTAGCCCTCGGGGTTGAGCTGCCTGAGGAACCACAGAGCCTTCTGGTTCTGTGTCAGCGGGTGGCGAAGCTCGTCCTCGAACACCTCCACCGCGGCCGTGTCTGCACCTCCGGCCTGATCGGCAACCAGCTCGACAAGGGCGTCGTGGAGTTGGGTGATCAGCTCGACGACGGGAGTTCCGCTGAGCAGCGCCACCACGGGCGGGGCGACGCCGAGCTCAGAGCTGAGCCGGGCGCGCAGCTCCATCGCCAGGAGCGAGTCGAGTCCCAGCGCGTTGAGCCCCGCCTGCGGGTCGATCCGTTCGGGGCCCGTTCGCAGCACTGCTGCGGTCAGCGCGATGAACCGCCCGGTCACCAGGGACAGTCGTTCCGCAGGGTCCGCCTGGCGGAAGGTGTCGAGGACCCCCTCGCCCGGCCCGGTGGCCGTGCCGGCGGGGGCCGCCTGCGCCAGATCGGCGACCAGTGAGGGCGGTGAGGCGTACCAGGCGAGGAACACCGGCCAGTCGACGACCGTGGCGACGAGCAGCTGGGCGCGGTCCTGCCCGATGACGCGTTCCAGCACTGCCATGCCGACATCAGGGGCGAGCGAACTCATCCCGCGGTTGTGGAGGTAGTGGTCGACGAGCCCCAGCTCTTCGATCATGCCTGTGGCCCACGGGCCCCAGTCCACGCTCAGCCCCGGCAGCCCGAGCGCCCGGCGGTGGTGGGCCAGCGCGTCCAGGAAAGCGTTGCCCGCGGCGTAGTTGGTCTGGCCCGCCGTGGTCAGCAGGGAGGCGATCGAGGCGAACAGCACGAAGTGGTCCAGCGGTTCGTCCCGGAGGTGGCGGTGCAGCAGGTAGGCACCGACGACCTTGGGATCGTGGGCCTCGGCGAACGTCCGGCGGTCCATGTCCTCGACGAGCGTGTCGCGGACCTGGCCGGCGAGATGGAAGACACCGCGGACCGGCAGCGGGTCGGTGCGCCGGTGGGCATCCAGCCAGGACGTGAACGCGGCTTCGTCGGTGATGTCCAGCGGTGCCAGGACGACCCGCGCCCCGAGCGCCTCCAGCTCCTTGACGAAGGCCGTGGCACGGCCTTCGGCGGTGCCGGGGTCCAGGGCCCTCCAGGTGGAGCGCTCCGGCAGGACGGTACGTCCGACCAGGATCAGACTGCGCGCCCCGCGCCGGACGAGGGTCCGGCAGAGCAGACGGCCGAGCGCGCCGAAGGCACCAGTGACCAGGTAGTTCCCGTCAGTGCGCAGTCGCAGCGGAAGGGGGTGCGTCAGCTGTTCGGCCTGCCTGATCCGGCTGGTGAGGCGGCGCACGCCGCGCAGCGCGATCTCCTCCTCGTCGTCGGTCAGGAGCTCACGCAGCAGCGCCCGGGCCTCTGCCCGGCGTCCGGCGTCGTCGCTCTGCGCGTCGGGGTCCAGGTCGATCAGCTTGCCGGGGTGGGAGAGCAGCTCCTGGTGTCGGAGCACCCGCCCGGCTCCCCACGCGGGCGCTCCCAGCGGCTCGACGGTGTCGCCGGGCTCGACGTTCTGCGCGCCGCGGGTCACGATGTGCAGCCGACCGGCCGTCTCAAGGTGCAGCAGCGTCCGGGCGAGTGCGATCAGCGAGTACGCCCCGGTGCCGCTGTGCCGTACGAGGTCCTGCGGTGAGGCCTCGGCGAGACGGGGCATGTCGAGGTTCCACAGATGCACGACATTGCCGACGGGTCCCCTGCCGCCGTGTGCGCCGCTGCCGCCTTCGCCGATGTCGCTGCCTTCGCTCAGGTCGGCGAAGACCCGCTCCAGGTCCGTGGCGGACCCGGGTGCGACCGTGAACTCGCGGCCCTCGCCGCTTCTTCGGTACGTGTCACCCGGGCGTACGAGGTAGCAGCGCTCGCCGCGCGCGGTGAGCAGGTCGCACAGGGCGTCGCCGACGCCCTGGCGGTCGGCGAACACCAGCCAGTCGCCGCCGGTGGACACGGATCCGTCGCCACCGGTGCCGACTCCGTCCTCGGCCTCGGTGGACTCGAAGGGACGGTCGGCCCAGACGGTTTCGGCGAGCCAGGAATCGATCGTTCCGAGACCGACCGCGGTGGACGCCTTCTCCACATCGGCTGCGCGGAAGCCGTGGATGCCGCCGAGGGGCTCGCCGCTCTCCGTGTAGAGGGCCATGTCCCCGAGGAGTTCGTCCGCGTCCTCGTGGGTCACCGTCGCGTGCACCCAGATCGGCTGGTCCCCCACCGGGGCGAGGCGCAGTTCGGCGATCGACAGGGGAAGGCGGATTCCGGTCGTCTGCGGTTCCGTTTCGCCCGCGCCTTCGGTACCGGTGTCGGGCAGCTGCGCCGTCAGCAACGACTGGAAGCAGGCGTCGAGCAGCACGGGGTGGATATGGTGTCCGACCGCGTCGTCACCGATCACAGTGGGCGGACGGAGTCGGGCGAGGACCTCTCCGGAGCCGATCCACACCTCTTCGATGGCCCGGAACGACGGTCCATAGTGGTAGCCCAGGTCGGCGAGCGATGCGTAGCAGTCCTCGCCGCTCAGCCGGCGTCGGGTGCGCGTCCGGAGGGCCTCGGTGTCGGCGGGGGGTCCGGCCGGGCGCGGCTGCCCCGAGCGCACCACGCCGCTCGCGTGCACCGCCCGGGCGCTCTCGTCCTGACTCGCTGACGCGATCGTGAACGCGGCGTTCTGCGAGGAGAGGGTCAGACGCACGGCTCGGTCCTCGCCCTCGGGCAGGAACAGTGCCTTGCGGAACTCGATGTCCGTCAGTACGACATGGGTGCCGCCGGTCAGGGAGCGGACCGCCTGTGTGGCCATCTCCAGGTACCCGGCCGCCGGGAAGACCACTGTGGACTGGATGCGGTGGTCGTCGAGGTAGGGCAGCCGTTCGGTGTCCAGCGTGGCGTGCCAGGTCGGCTCGGTGTCCTCGGTGCGGCGGCCCAGCAGGGGATGGTCGGCGCGGCCGAGGCGGACCTGGGCGACGGGTGCGGGCTCCGTCCAGTAGCGGTCGCGTCGCCAGGGGTAGCGGGGCAGGACCACCGGTCTGCCCGCCGGGTGCAGGGTGTCCCAGGCGATGGGTACGCCGAGGTTGTGCAACTCGGCCAGCGAAGCGGCGAAGCGCTCCGGTTCGTTCTCCTGGCGGCGGATCGACGGAAGGGTCCGTGCGGCCGTCCCCCGGCTTTCGAGGCACTCGCGGATGGAGTGGCCGAGCACCGGATGCGGACCGATCTCCAGGAAGAGTCCGTACCCGTCGTCGGCGAGCCGGTCGACTGCGGAGCGGAAGCGGACCCGGTCACGGACGTTCTTCCACCAGTAGGCCGCGTCCAGTTCGCTGCCGTGCGCCGTGCCTTCCTGACCGGTCAGGTACAGCGGAACCGTCGCCGCCCGGGGGTCGAGGCCGTCCAGCGAGGCCAGCAGTTCGTCCTTGATCGACTCCATGCCGGCGCTGTGGTATGGAACCTGCACCGTGAGGAACTTGTGGAAGACCTGCTCGGTGCGCAGGCCGTCCGCGAGCTCGGCCAGCGCGTCGCGGTCGCCGGCCAGGGTGACCGCCGAGGGGCTGTTGACCGCGGCCACCGATACCCGGTCCCCGAACGCCGCCACTCGGTACTGCGCCTCTTCCTCGGGCAGGCTCACGGCGAGCATGGTGCCGGTTCCGGTGAGTTTCTGCTGGAGCCGGCTGCGGTGCACCACCACCTTCACCGCGTCCTCCAGGGTGTAGACCCCGGCCTCGTAGAAGGCGGCGACCTCGCCGGTGCTGTGACCGACCATGGCATCGGGCCGCACACCGTACTGGCGCCACATGGCCGCGAGGCCCACCTGGACGGCGAAGTTGGCCGGTTGTGCGAGCCATGTCTCGCCCATGCGCGACCCGGCTTCGTCGGCTTTCATCTCCTCGATGAGGGACCAGCCGGCGATCGAACGGATGGCCCGGTCGCAGCGGGTGACCGCGTCCCGGAACACCTCGTCGCCCTCCAGCAGTTGGCGGCCCATCCCCCACCATTGCGGCCCCATGCCGGTGAAGACCCAGACCAGACCGCGCTGTTCGGCCTCGAGCTGCCTGCCGTGGACGACCCCGGGGTGCGGTTCGCCGCGCATGAAGGCGGCAAGTGCCTCGTCCAGTCCGGCGCGTGAGGAGTAAACGATGGAGAGCCGCGACTCCAGGTGCTGACGGCGGTGGGCCAGTGTGTGGCCGAGGTCGGGAAGCGACACCCCGGGCCCGTCCACGCCGGCCAGCTCGCGGCGGATGCCGGCCGCCATTTCCGGCAGGGCCTCCGGGACGCGGGCGGTCAACGGGAGCAGATTCCAGGGCCGTTCACCGGGCGCGGCCGGGGGTGCGCCCCTGTCCGGTGCCTGTTCCAGCACGACGTGCGCGTTGGTGCCGCCGAATCCGAACGAGTTCACCCCGGCCCGTGCGGGTCCTTCGTACTGGGGCCATGCCGTCGGCTCGGTCGGGATGCGGTACGGGGAGGAGCTCTGGTCGATGGCGGTGTTGAGCTGCTCCAGGTTGATGTGGGGCGGGATGAGGCGGTGCTTGAGGCAGAGCACGGTCTTGATCAGGCCGGCGATGCCGGCTGCCGATTCGGTGTGCCCGATGTTCGTCTTGACGGAGCCCACGTAGCAGGGCGCGTCCGGTCGGCGGCCCTCGGCCAGCGCCCGGCCGAGTGCGTTCGCCTCGATCGGGTCGCCGACGGGCGTGGAGGTGCCGTGCGCCTCCACGTACTGAAGGTCGCCGGGTGTGATGCCGGCTTCGCCGCAGACACGCCGGATGAGGGCGACCTGAGCATCCGCGTTGGGCACGGTGATGCCGTTGGTCCGGCCGTCCTGGTTGACCCCCGCACCGAGGATCACCGCATGGATGGGGTCGCCGTCGCGCAGGGCGTCGTCCAGCCGCTTGAGCGCGACCAGACCGACGCCCTCGGCCCGTACGTAGCCATTGGCGGTGGCGTCGAAGGCGCGTGAGCGGCCGTCGGGCGAAAGGAACCCGCCCTTCGTCTCGGCGATGGTGTACTGCGGCGCCATGTGCAGCAGGACGCCACCGGCCAGCGCGAGGTCGGTCTCCCGGTTGTTGAGGCTCTGGCAGGCGAGGTGCACCGCCACCAGGGAGGAACTGCACGCGGTGTCGATCGACAGGCTCGGTCCGCGGAAGTCGAAGCAGTACGAGAGACGGTTCGAGACCATCGTCATCATGGTGCCGGTGGCGGTGTGGGCGGCGAGTGACGAGAAGCCCAGGTCGGAGAATTGCAGGATCTTGTAGTCCAGCGTGAACGCACCGACGAACACAGCGGTGTTACTGCCGGCGAGTTCGGCGGGCCGCTGGCCGCCGTCCTCCAGCGCCTCCCAGGCGACTTCCAGCAGTTTGCGCTGCTGAGGGTCCATGTGGTCGGCCTCGCGCGGGCTGATGCCGAAGAAGGCGGGGTCGAATTCGTCGAAGCCGTCGATGTATCCCCCGCGGCCGCCGATCAGGCGTCCGGGTTTCTCCTTGTGTCTGCTGCCGAGGCTGCCGACGTCGTAGCGATCTGCCGGTGTCGGTGTGATGCAGTCCTTGCCCTCCATGAGATTCTGCCAGTAAGCGCGATGGTCCGACGCACCGCCGGGCAGTCGGCACCCCATGCCGATGATCGCTACTTTGTCGCTCACAGAGGCACTGTTCACGTCGGGCAAGGCTGTACTCCTCAAGTCGTGGCGCCGCGGCACGGCATATGAAAAGGCAGTTCAGGCAGAACCGGTCCCGGGCCCCTTCGCACGGCGCAAGGGGTGGAGAAGGCTGGAAACGATCTCCCCGGTACGAGGGAAGGACGCGGGGTCGCCCAGGCCGACCGCGACCGGTTCACGGCCGGGCCGCCAGGTGTAACTGCCGAAGAAGTGGTCCCAGATGGACAGGTCCGAGCCGTAGTGACCCGCCTCGGACAGTTCGGTGCTGTGGTGCAGGCGGTGCTGCTCGGGGCTGGCGAGCACATGGTTGAGCCGGCCGATGCGCACGTCGATGTTGGCGTGGACGAAATAGCCCTGGGCAGCCACGAAAAGGCCCACGACAAGCACCGAGCCACGGGAGAAACCGACCAGGGCCAGAGCCAACTGAACCGTTCCCTGCGCAAGCAAGATGTCGAGTACGTGGTTGACGCCGTTATTGGCGACGTTGACCTTTTCCGGCACATGGTGCACACCGTGCACGCGCCACAGTATCGCATTGGTGTGACCGAGTCTGTGCACCAGATAACTGGCGAGTGAACCGGTCAACAGAGCTGCGGGTATTTCCATCCAGAGACTGATTGCCGGTTCACTCGGCGACACCGCGGAGACAACCGTGGAGACCAGATATTGCGCAACGGCACTGGCCACCATCGTCAGCAGAAAATATATGCCGTACCAACGCCACTCACTGGCGTTCGGGTGCCAGGACCGCCGGTGCGGAATCAAGCGTTCGAGCGCCGTGAGATAGAAAATGACGCCGAGCAGGAAGATCGGGCTCACACGGTCGGGATCCCAGTCGAGACTCAACGCTGCCGCAGCCACCGAAACCGTACCTGCCAGCAGCAGCGGGTACGCCGATACACGCACGACAGCGCGCACGGAGGGCATCGGCACCCCCTGCCTCCGAACCCGACCGGAATTCACCTCCGGATCACCGCCGGGCAACGGCTCACAACTTTCCACTCAAGCACCTTCACGAAAGGGACCAGCACGGAAACGCGCACAGCGAAGCGCACGGTCCGTGAAAGAGAAACTGATGGCTACCTGCGGACGCACGGGACCGGGGCGCCGGACGCCACCTGTCACGTGCGAGGAATGTGGGATGAAGTGTGGTGCGAGCCGTCTCGTGGGCCCCGCGGACCCCAGCTGCCGTCGCCAGGAGCCCGCTCCACTAATTCTTCCCTACCCGGCGACCTCAACCGTCGAATTCAAGCCTCGTCGCGATACCTGGCGGCTGCCATGACAAGAATAGGGACCGACACCCGAGCCGCCCCCGTCTACCGTGAATATTAATTACTAGTCACACCAATAAGCCTCCTCTGATTCCTCCGGGCGCCGCTCCAGGAAAAGAAAGGAACGACAAGGAGCACCGGCACAGCGCGAGCTGCACCGGCTGCGGCGGGGGCAGCCGTCCGAGGCGTCCACTGAGCACCCCGTCTCGATGACGTGTTCAAGGAGATCGGCCGGCCCGAACCGCCTTCTTCCGGGCCCTCGCCGACTCGGCGCCGATACCGCCGCTCCGTTCCGCTGTGCCGCGTCGCACCGGCCGCCCCGGCGGGAACGGGGGCGCCGCCTCGGCGAAACGGGGGCGCCACGAGAAAGCCTCGACGAACCGCATGCGGCGGCCCTGAACACGCCCTGAAGGCCTTCTGCGGGAGCCCGCAACCACTCGCTCAGGCCGCCAGTGGCCGGTCCTCGGGTGTGATCGGGGCCGGGAGCACCGTGGAACCGCTCAGGTAGCGGTCCGTCGCGGCAGCTGCGGACCGCCCCTCCGCGATGGCCCACACCACCAGGGACTGGCCTCGCCCAGCGTCTCCGGCGATGAAGATCCCATCCGTCCGGGTGCGGGGCGCCCGCCCTGCCGGCTCCGTCGTCTCGGCCCTGAAACCGGCGTTCCGGGCGAAGTTTCCCCGGTTGTCCAGTGCGAGTCCGAGCTGTCTCGTCAGGCCCGTGCCGTGTTCGGGGCCGTAGAAGCCGAGGGCGATCAGCACCAGGTCCGCCGGTATGCCCCGCTCGGTCTCCGGGCGGGGCCTTCTGCCCTCGGGTTCCACTTCCGCGAGGCGCAGCGCCCGCACCCGCCCGAACCGGTCACCCTCGAAACGGAGAGTGGCCGAGGCAAAGATCCGCGGATCCGTACCCTCCTGCCCCCGGGCTTCATCGTGGGCATGGGATATCCGGTAGACCTTCGGATACACGGGCCAGGGCTCGCACTCCCGCCGGGTGTCGCCGGGCTCCGGATTGATGTCCAACTGCACCACGGAGGCGGCCCCTTGGCGCAGTGCTGTCCCCATGCAGTCCGAGCCGGTGTCCCCTCCCCCGACGATCACCACGTGCTTGCCCTCGGCAGTGACGGCGGGGGCCTCGCAGTCGCCCTCGGTGACGCGGTTGGCCAGGGTCAGATAGTCCATGGCCTGGTGGATACCGCACAGCTCACGACCGGGGACGGGCAGTTCCCGCTGCCCTCGCGCGCCGACCGCGATCACGACCGCATCGTGCCGTTCGGTGAGCTCGGCGGCATCGAGGTCGTTGCCGATGTCCACCCCGGTGCGGAATTTGGTTCCCTCTGCCCGCATCTGCTCGATGCGGCGGTCCAGATGGCGCTTCTCCATCTTGAACTCGGGGATGCCGTAGCGGAGTAGTCCGCCGATGCGGTCGGCGCGCTCGTAGACGGCGACGGTATGGCCGATTCTCGTGAGTTGCTGTGCCGCGGCCAGGCCTGCGGGGCCGGAGCCGACGACGGCGACGGTCTTCCCGCTGAGCCGCTCGGGCGGCTCAGGTGAGGCGTACCCGCGTTCCCAGATCTGGTCGGCGATGGCCTGCTCGACGTTCTTTATGGTCACCGGGTCGGCATTGATGGTCAGCACGCAGGCGTCCTCGCACGGTGCCGGGCACAGTCGGCCGGTGAATTCCGGGAAGTTGTTCGTAGCGTGCAGTCGCTCGGCCGCGGCCCGCCAGTCGGCCCGTCCGGCGTAGGCGTTCCACTCGGGGATGAGGTTTCCCAGTGGGCAGCCGCTGTGGCAGAACGGGATCCCGCAGTCCATGCAGCGCCCGGCCTGCTCGGACACGAGGGGGAGTCGCGACTGTCCCGCGTAGACCTCGTTCCAGTCGCGCAGCCGTTCCTGGACCGGCCGTGCCGGGACGGGCCGGCGGGGGAACTTGAGGAAGCCGTGCGGGTCGGTCATGGCCGCCTCCATCGCTCGCGCGCGGTGTGCAGGCGTTTTTGCCAGCCTACGCCCGCTTTGTCGACCGGCCCACCGTGCCGGTGACGCCCCCTCGCATCTGGTTCTCGGCGTCGGGACGATCGCCGACACCGGCAACGCGTTCTACGCCTGCTCGAACGCCACCTTCTGAGCCCGATGCGCGTCCGCACGACGTCCGCTGCCCGGGGTGGCCCCTGCCCCGGACAGGGGGATCGTCCGACGCACGCCCTGCCGTGCCCGCTGGTGGTCGGCGCGACGACGGCCGGGGGGCAGCCCGGGACCTGAGCCGGTCCGGCCCCCGGCGGTCCCGCGGTCATTCGGCGGCGGCGAGTCGGGGCTGCGGCTGGACGGTGACGAGCGCGATCCCGCCGCAGCACACCGCGAGGAGCAGCAGCTCGGTGGGAGAAGGCGCGGGCGCGTTGTCCAGCGCCCAGTCTCCCAGTCGGACGGTGAAGGGAACGGCCAGCTGCACAGCGGCCGTGAAGACCGGGCCGCGGACCAGGATGAGGCGGTGCTGCACGAGATAGGCGGGTGCGTAGACGGCTGCGCCCAGCACGAGGATGCCCCCGGTCGCAGCCGGGGTCGGCGGATGCGCGATCAGCGCGGGCAGGGCCATCGGGAGCAGCAGACAGGTGGCGGCCGCGAGCAGCACGGGCAGTACGGCGAGCGGCGGCAGCCCCGAAAGCCGCTCCCGGTACAGGAATCCGTACACGGCGAAGGCCACGGTCGCCGCCGCCACGAGCAGCAGCCCCGCCGCGTCCGCATCACCCGTGTCCGCGCCGAGCGCCGCGTATCCGGCGGCCGCCGCGCAGGCCAGCACCGCCCCCACTGCCTTGCGCGGCCCGGACCGCTCTGCGAAGAACAACGTGCCGACGGCCACCGAGGCACACGGCATCAGTGCGACGACGAGATTGGTGAGCGAGGTCCCGATGCGCGGGATGGCGAGCAGGGTCCCGGCTGCGTACCCGGCGAATCCGAGCAGGCCCAGCAGCCATACGGTGCCCGGCCTGGCGCTGGCCCGGCGCAGGTCGGCCCGGCCGTCCGCGGTGGAGGCGGCGACGGCGGTGAGCACCGCGCAGCACACGGCGGTCCGGCCCACGGCGACGATGAGCGGATCGGTTCCGGTGACCAGGGCGCCGGAGAGCAGCCAGGTCCCGGAGAGCAGCAGGACAAGGACGGCCGGCATCGCGTGGCCCTTCCGTGGGTGGCGGAGGAACGGCGAGAGGGGCGAAGGGCGCGGCGTGGCCGCGGCCGAACTCGCTGATCCCGCACGGCCCGCCTCTGCACCGTCACTTTCCTGCAGGTGCCAACTATAACGACGGGTGCCGTCTCCACCAGGTCGCGAGGCCTGCTCGTTCCCGTCACTCGGGCCAGGCGGAATCCAGGATGGTGTCCACGAAGTTGCCCCGCTCGAACCCGTGCACGTAACGCTGCAGGACATCGGCCTTCACATTGCCGAACGTGGTGTCCGGTTTGGTTCTGATTCCTTCCGTGAAGGCCCTGAGAATGCGCCGCTTGAAGTCGGGGCGGGGATGAAGGGCGACGATCGCCGCCCGGTCCGCCTCGCTGATCTCGTCGAACCCGATCCCCAGCACGTCGTACTCCACGCCGGCCGTCACCAGTGCGACCTCGGGTTCCATGAACGACGGGATTCCCGGCGTGGTGTGGAGTGCGATGGCCGTCCAGACGCGCCGGACGCTGTCCTCGGGCACCCCGTGGCCCTGCAGGAATCGCCGTGCTTCGTCGGCGCTGTCCACCTCGAACCGGCGCCCGCTGTCGCGGAATTCCTCGTGGAGGCCGAGATCGTGGAACATAGCCGCGACGTAGAGCAGCTCCGGGTCGAAGCTCAGCCCGCCGTGGCGTCCCCGGAGCCCGCCGAAGAAGTAGACGCGGCGGGAGTGGTGGTAGATCAGGTCGTCGGTCGTGTCACGCACCAACTGGGTTGCCGCCGAGGCCAGTGCGGTGTCGGGAACCGGCAGGGCGGCGAAGGCGGGGAGACCGGCGCTGTCGGGCATGAGAACTCCTTTGTCGTACGGAATTTCGGCCTTGCGGCCCCGGTTGGCCGACGGAAGCCGGGGTGCACCCGGCACTCCCCCGGCGCGGTCGGACACCGGGCGCCTGGGGTCCTTCGTTTGGATCATGCCGGGCTCGCGGGACCTGATCCGCGCGAAAGACCCTGGTCCCTGACCGTCGGGGAGAGATGGAGATGGGCCAGGTCGTGCGGGACCGGTCCGTCGGGGCGGAAGAGCGGTGCGCTCTCGCCGTCGGCCGCCGTGGCCGGGGCGTCCGTGAGGCGGAGGCGGGTGCGCAGCCGTCCGTAGAAGTCGTTCGGGCCGAGCCTGATGACCCGCAGACGGCGCGGTGCCGCGTACACACCGAGCCAGTCCCCGGCGGCCAGTACGCCGCGCAGTTGGCCGTCGATGGTCACGGCCCCCTGTCCCGAGTGCGGCAGGACGCGCACGGCGATCGGTTCGTCGGCCGCTGCGACCACGGTGCGGTCGAAGGTCATGTGTGCCGCCACGGGCGTGAAGAGGACGGCGTCCATGCGCGGCGAGACCACCGGGCCGCCTGCGGCGAAGCTGTAGGCGGTCGAGCCGGTGGGAGTGGCCATGATGACCGCGTCGGCGGAGTACGAGGCGAGGAGCCGGCCGCCGATGTAGACACCGAGGCTCACCTGCCGGTCGCGGGCGAGCTTCTCCACGACGACGTCATTGAGTGCGGTGACGTCCAGTGCCACGCCCCAGCCCTCCGCCGCGGCCTCCTCGTCGAGGGCGATCTGGGGAGGCGGCAGCATGGGGCGCTGTCCGTAGCCCATCAGGGCGTCGATGTCCGGTGGCACTTCGAGTACGCGGGAGGCTCTCATGGTCAGGGTCATGCGCTCCTCGACCTCCGCCCGGCCACGGTGGACGGCGTCGAGCGCCCGGACCACGTCCTCGGCGGGCACCTCGGTGAGGAAACCGACGCGGCCCAGGTCGATCCCGAGGACGGCGCCGTCGTTCTTGGCGGCGATCCTGGCGCCGCGCAGGAACGTCCCGTCGCCGCCGAGCGTCACGATGAGGTCGGGGTTGCCCGCGACATCGGCCTCCTCGCGTCCGCCGCGTCTGCGTTCGTCGTCGCGCCACACGTCGATGTCCGTGCAAGGGATTCCTTCGCGGGCGCACCAGTCGCGCACGACTCCCGACGCGACGACGGCTTCGGGACGGCCCGTGTGCACGACGACTCCGACCCGCTGGACACTCATTCCGCCACGACTCCCCGTGTTCCGACGACGTCCTCACTCCACTGTGAGGGCATCGAGAGTGTCTTCGCCCGTCGACGGATGCGCTTCACCGACGGGCCGGACACCGAGTGCGGAACACGTCCGGGGAGGGTCAGGGCCACGCGTCCTCCGGAATGCGGACCAGCCGGCGGGTCTCCCGGCGAGCCGCCCCGCCGTGGTCGACACCATGCCGTACTTTCCGCCGGAGCTGGGGATGAGCGTCCCCAGCTCCGAGTAGCAGAAGGCGACCACGATGCAGAGCAGCGAGCCGATGGCGATGGAGGTGTAACGTGCCGAGGCTGGAGAACAGGTCCGGTACGACCACGAAGAGGGGCGAGGCGGGCGTCACGCACGAGAGCGTGAGCAGTGTGCCGCCCAAGACGCCGATGGAACGCTTGAGCTTCTGTGGAGTGGGGCCGGTCGCTGGGGCGAGCGCTGAGCGTGTCGGTCATCGTGCGATTTCCGATCACGTGGTGAGTGGTTTCGGCGCTCCCAGCGCGATATGCAATCCCGACGCGTTCCGCAGGTCAAGAGGCATTTACCTCCGGAATTCGTTGTCCAGATGGCCGAATCCGACGGTTTGGCGTTAACAACGCGTCATGGCCCGGGATCGGGGGGTGCTGCGGGAACCGCAGCCCGGGACGGTGGAAAGTCTCGCCCGTATCCAGCATCCGGAAGACGGGGCGGCCTCCCGCACCGGCGGGGCGCACCGGGCGGCGCGGCCGGGGCGCGGGGCCTGCGGGTCGCGCATCCACGGTGTTGATGCCAGCCTGGAGTCATGGCTTGGGCGTCATGGACGACTTGCGGTGTGTTCTCCGGGCACGGTGGTGTGCTGACGGAGGAGGTCGGTGTCCTGTCCGGGGATCTGACGGTTCACACGACCTGGGCGGATGACACGGCCCAGGTGACTGTGCAGTACAGCGGCGCGATCGACTGGTTCACCATGTCGGGCAGTCCCGTTGTGTGCTGTTCGGAGGAGGAAAGTCGTCGCCTGCACGACATGGTGGTGCAGGCAGTCCGGGCCGGGAAGGCGGCGACCGTTCCCGTAATGCCGCGCTCAGGACGGGCGAAGCCGACGGAGCACACCCCGGAGTGAAGGTCCGGCACGGACGGCCGGGTACACGAGACGCCTGCGCCGCGACGGTCAGGCACTGCGCAGCGCCGCGGCGACCCGGTTCGTTGCCGTCCTGCACCGCGACGGCAACGAACTGGTCGTCCCCGAGGCTGGGTTCCGTACCTCAGTACGCCCCGAAGACGTTGTCGATGGAGCCGTACTTGTGGGCCGCGTAGTTGCACGCCGCGGTGATGTTGGCAACGGGGTCGTAGGCGTCCATCGCCGTACCGGGCACGTGGTAGGCGCGGAAGGTCGGATCGATGACCTGGAGGAGACCCTTGGACGGCGTTCCGGCGGCGGCGTTCGAGTCCCAGTTGTTGATGGCCCGGGGGTTGCCGGAGGACTCGCGCATCACGTTGCGGTGGATGCCGTCGTAGCTGCCGGGGATGCCGTGCTTGGCCATGACGGCCAGCGACTCCTTGATCCAGCCGTCCAGATCGTTGGTGTATGTCGCGGCCTTCGCGGCAGGCGCCGCGGCAGAGACGGACTGCGTCGGCGCCGCCGAGGCGGTGGTGGCGCCGAGCAACGGCATCAGGAGGGCGGCTGCACCCGTTCCCACGGCTATGAAGCCCCGGCTCAGCGAGGTGGAGTTGCGACGACGGTACGTACCCGTTGCGGACATGGTGGATTCCTCTCCGTCGCCTGCGAGGTGAGCTGTCGGGTTCGGGCTGGAGATGCCCGGCCGCGCACGAACGCGGCTTCACCCCGAGCCGTTCCGGATACCGGAATGGCGGCTTACCTGGGTCCCCCGCTCCTGCCGTACACGAGTGGGTCGGATTGCCGGGCGGCGGCAGGATTCGGCGTTCCGTCCGGATTGACGGTGACCGTAGGCGAGAGGAACCGAAAGGGACAAGCCCCCAATTTCCACATGCAATTCACTTACAAGATCGAGTCACCGGAATTGCGGTAATCCACCTCACATCGAGCAGCTGTCCCCCCTTGCGCGGAAAGGGATCCGAATCGCGTGACACGACACCGAGGGGCTCGAACGTGACTCGCGCCACGAATTCACAAAAGGTGCGTTTCGCCTCGCGCCAAAAAATTAACAATTCGCTCAAATCGCCCCTAATGGGGCACGCGTGTCGGCGCGAGTGATTCACGACACCGTCCTTGCCCGGCGCCTGGAGGCATTGCCATCCCTTCCTCCGCGCCGTTACGGTGTGGACGTCCTGTTGTCTCCGATAGAGGTGGACGTTGCGCATCTGAGGTTCGCGAACATCACGCCGTACGGCTCCGCCCGTACGCCCGTCACGCCGTAGCAGTGCTCCGCACTGCCCGTGACCCCGCGTGGATGCGACCTCGGTGCATGAGCCGTCCCTCGATCTCAGGACCGCCGCACCTTCCTCTGCTGCCCGGTCGCCGCGTGGTGCTCGCATACGAAGCCCCCACTCACCACGCTTGCGAATGCGAGGAACACCATGGCGACACCCACCACCCCCGGCGCTTCCCTCACCTGCTCGGCCCTGTCCTTCCGCCTGCCGGACGGCACGACCGTCTTCGACGCGCTCTCGTTCGCCATCGGCCGGGGCCGCGTCGGCCTCGTCGGCACCAACGGCGCGGGCAAGTCCACACTGCTGCGGCTGCTCGCCGGTGAACTCCTGCCCGCCCAGGGTTCGGTGACCGTCGGCGGCAGCCTCGCCCATCTTCCGCAGGACATCACCCTCGACACAACACTGCGGGTGGACCGGGCCCTGGGCATCGCCGAGCGGCGCGAGGCGCTGCGCGCCATCGAGGCCGGGGATGTCGACGAAAAGCACTTCGAGACGATCGGCGACGACTGGGACGTCGAGGAACGGGCCCTGGCGACCCTGGGCCAACTCGGACTCGGGGACATCGAACTGGACCGCACAGTGGGACAGTTGTCCGGCGGCGAGACCGTCCTGCTGCGCCTGGCCGCGCTGCTGCTGGACCGTCCCGACGTGCTGCTCCTGGACGAGCCCACCAACAACCTCGATGTGTTCGCCCGCCGGAGGCTCTACGAGGCCGTCGACTCCTGGCGCTCGGGCGTACTGGTCGTGGTCAGCCACGACCGCGAACTGCTGGAGCGCGTGGACCGCATCGCCGAACTGCGCGCCGGATCGGTGAACTGGTACGGCGGTGGCTGGTCCGCGTACCAGGAAGCCGTGGCCGCCGAACAGGAGGCCGCCGGGCGGACGTTGCGGGCCGCGGAGGCCGATCTGCGGCGCCAGAAACGCGAACTGGAGGAGACCCGGATGAAGCTGGCCCGACGCCAGCGGAACGGGAGGAAGATCGAGGCCGAAGGGGGCCTCCCGAAGATCCTGGCCGGCCGCCGCAAGCGGGCCGCGCAGGAGTCGGCGGGCAAGCTTCGCGGCGTCCACGAGGAGCGGCTCAGCGAGGCGCGCCAGCGCCGCGAGGAGGCCGCGGAGGCCATTCGCGACGATGCCGAGATCCGCGTGAGCCTTCCCCGCACAGCGGTGCCCGCCGGACGCACCGTGCTGACCCTGCACGAGCTGCGCCCCCGGTTCGGGAAGCTGCGCGAGGGCAGCCTCCAGGTACGGGGGCCCGAGCGGATCGCGCTCGTCGGTCGCAACGGCGCAGGGAAGACGACGCTGCTGCGTACCCTCACCGGCCAGTCGGCTCCCTTGTCCGGCGAGGCCAGGACCTTCGTACCGACGCGGTTCCTTCCGCAACGGCTCGACGTACTGGACGAGGAGCTGAGCGTCACGGCGAACGTGGCCCGGATGGCCCCCGGGGTCACCGACAACCACATCCGCGCCCAGCTCGCGCGCTTCCTCTTCCAGGGCAAGCGCGCGGAGCAACCGGCGGGCACGCTCTCGGGCGGGGAGCGCTTCCGTGCCGCCCTCGCGGCGACGATGCTCGCCGCGCCGGCGCCGCAACTGCTGATGATGGACGAGCCGACCAACAATCTCGACATCGCCAGTGTGCGGCAGCTGACCGGTGCGCTCGAGTCCTACGAAGGGGCGCTCCTGATCGCCAGTCACGATCTGCCCTTCCTCGAATCGGTCGGCATCACCCGGTGGTTGCTGGTCGGGGAGGAGCTCCGGGAAACCACCGCTCAGGAGGTGGGCGATCTTCTCGCGGCACCGGAGCAGGCGAGCCCGGTCTGATCCGAACGAGAGGCCGAGGGGTGCGGGCCCTCGCACGATTCCATCCGGACGGTCGTGCGAGGGCCCGCACCTGCGCTGCGATCAGAGCCTGTCGATGATCTTGTTCATCTGCTCGATCTCGGCGGTCTGAGCGGTGACGACGGCACCGGCGAGCTTCTTCGCCCCGGCGTTGTCGCCGTTCTTCTGCTCCTCCTCGGCCATGGTGACCGCACCCTGGTGGTGGCCGATCATCAGCTGGGCGAACTTCTTGTCGAAATCCTTGCCCTTGGCGGCCGTCAGGGCGCTCATGTCCTTGTCGGACATCATTCCGGGCATTCCCGAACCGTCCGGGCCATGGTCCATCCCCGGCATGTCACCCATCGAGGACGAGTCCGAGGGCAGCGGCTTGCCCCACGCGGTCAGCCAGCCCTTCATCGTGTCGATCTCGGGGTCCTGGGCCTTCTCGATCGCGGTGGCCAGCTTCTTGATCTCGGGGTCGGCGGCGCGGCCGTCGGCCAGCTTCGCCATCTCGACGGCCTGCTGGTGGTGCGGAATCATCTGCTGCGCGAACTTCACGTCCGTGTCGTTGAACGTGCCGCCGGGGGTGGCCGGTGCGGAGGCGCCGGCCGAGCCGTGGTTCATGCCGGGCATGGACGAGCCGTCGGACTTCGAGCCGTCGGAGGAGCCGCAGGCCGCCAGTGTCAGGGCGAGGGCGGCTACGGTGCCGGCCGCGAGCGTGCGGCGGCGGGCGGCGAAGGACAGGGAGGCGGACATCACGGGTTTCTTTCCAGGTGGACGCGCCACATCCATGGCGCGCGAAAGGGACAGGACCGTCCGGCCGGTCCTCCGGGCCCGAAGGACCGGGGACCGGCGGATTCCTGTCACGTCCGCGCGACGCACACCTGGAGCAGCAGATCCCTGCCGGCGAACGGCGGTCCCCGCCGGGCCGGTCCGCGTACGGCCGTGCGGTGCCCGGCGAGCACCCCGACGGCCAGCAGCACCAGGCCCAGCGCCATCAGCAGCGGCAGCACCCGGTCACGGGCATGGGTGAATACGCACGACTCCCCGTTCGTCGCGGGCACGACGGCAGCCACGTCTGCGGGGCCGTGCCCGCCCCGCACGGCAATGTGGCCGTCAGCCGTCGTCAGGGAAGCGGGCGCGGCCGCGCTCATGGCCATCGCGTCGTGACAGCCCTCCGCGGCGCTCGCCGGCGCGCCGTGCATGAGGAACAGTCCGCACAGGACGGCACACATCACGAGCAGCCGGGACATTCCCGGTGTGCGTGTCCGTCCGCGATCCACGGCTGCCTCGAATGCTCGGTCGTACGGGTCGTACGGTGCGGGCCCGACGATACCCCCTCCGGGTTTCCGATGAGGAGCGCCCCGTTCTGTGCACCGGAGGCGGCAGGTCGGCGGGCGAGGTATCACCGCGGCGGGTCCTCGCCGACGAGACGTTCCACCGACTCCCGGACGAGGCCGTCGTGGCGGGCGCGGCGGGCGTACTCCTCGATCATGTCGATCAGGACGCGCCGCAGGCTCGGGGACTCGCCGCCGGCCAGCGGGGCCTGACGCCCGAAGCGGGCCACGGCGGCTGAGCCGGCTGCCCGGTGGCCTGCTCAGCCGTCGCCGCCGGCCTGCGTCCAGGCGGCGTCGCGCAGCAGGCGCAGACCGTTGAGGCCGACGATCACGGTGGAACCCTCGTGCCCGGCGACGCCCAGCGGGAGCGGCAGCGTGCCGGCCAGGTCCCAGACGACGAGGCCGGTGATGAAGACGGCCGCGATCACCAGGTTCTGCACCACGAGACGGCGGCAACGGCGCGAGAGCGCCACGGCGGTGGGGACGGTGGCGAGTTCGTCGCGGACGACCACGGCATCGGCGGTCTCCAGGGCGAGGTCGGAGCCGGCCCTGCCCATGGCGATACCCGTGTGGGCCGCGGCCAGTGCCGGGGCGTCGTTCACGCCGTCGCCGACCACGAGCACCTTCCGCCCGGCGCTCTCCAGTTCCTTGACCGCGTGCACCTTGTCCTGCGGCAGCAGTCCGGACCGGATGTCGACGATCCCTGCTTCGGCGCCCAGGCAGGCGGTGGCGCGCGGGTTGTCCCCGGTGAGCAGCATCGGTGTGGTGCCCGTGAGTTCGGCGAGGCGGGCGACGGTGGTCCGGGCGTCGGTGCGCAGCCGGTCGGCGATGCCCAGGACTCCGACGGGCGTGCCGTCGAGGACGACCAGTGCGGCGGTGCGGCCGTCCTCCTCCAGCCGGGCGGCGAGCTCGGCGGCCGCCCCGTCGGCGCCGGTCCGGGCGTCGTGCAGGCGGGCCGGGCTGCCGACGGCGACCCTTCGGCCGTCCACGGTGGCGGTGACGCCGATGCCCGGGGTGGAGCCGAAATCCTCCACCGGGGGCAGGGTGAGACCGCGGGTCCGGGCGGCTTCGGTGACGGCGCGTGCGAGGGGGTGTTCGCTGGGGTGCTCGGCCGCGGCCGCGAGGGTGAGCAGGGCGTCCGCGGTCAGGCCCGAGGACGCGAGTGGACGGATGTCGGTGACACGCGGGGTGCCCTCGGTCAGGGTGCCGGTCTTGTCGAGCGCCACGGCGTCGACCTGGCCGAGGCGCTCCATCACCACGGCTGACTTGATGAGTACCCCGTGCCGTCCGGCATTGGCGATGGCGGACAGGAGTGGCGGCATCGTGGCCAGGACCACGGCGCACGGCGATGCGACGATCATGAAGGTCATCGCCCGGAGCAGTGTCGGCTGAAGTGCCGCGCCGAAGGCCAGGGGCAGGGCGAACAGGGCGATGGTGGCGGCCACCATGCCGATCGAGTACCGCTGTTCGACCTTCTCGATGAAGAGCTGGGTGGGGGCCTTCGTCGCGGAGGCCTCCTCGACCATGGCGACGATCCGGGCGATCACCGAGTCGGCCGGGTCGCGCTCCACGACCACCCGCAGCACCCCGGTGCCGTTCAGGGTTCCCGCGAAGACCTCGTCGCCGGGCTCCTTGGGCATCGGCAGCGGCTCGCCCGTGATGGTCGCCTGGTCCACCTCGCTCGCCCCGTCGAGGACCCGTCCGTCGGCCCCGACGCGCTCGCCGGGACGTACCAGGATCACGTCCCCGACCGTCAGCTCCTCGGTGGGCACGGTCTCTTCGGCATCCGCCGCGCCGACTCGAGTGGCCGTGGCGGGTGCGAGGTCGAGCAGTCCGCGTACCGAGTCCGCCGTGCGTGCGGTGGCGAATGCCTCCAGAGCACCCGAGGTGGCGAAGATGACGATCAGCAGGGCACCGTCCAGCACCTGCCCGATCGCTGCCGCGCCGAGAGCCGCGACGACCATCAGCAGGTCGACGTCCAGTCTCTTCTCTCCGAGCGCCCGCAGCCCTTCGCGGCCCGGCTCCCAGCCGCCGGCGAGGTAGGTGAGCGCGTACAGCGGGCCCCACGCCCACCACGGGGCGCCGAGCAGGTGCAGGGGCAACGCGATCAGGAACAGCACCAGCGCGGCCGCGGCCCAGCGGGCCTCCGCAAGAGCCAGGATCCGGGTGCGCCGCTCGGCCACGTCCCGGACCGGGCCGGTGGGCGGGGCCGGGCGGATGACGGTGGAAGACATGGGGTGGCGATCCTTCATGCGAGAAGGCGGAGTGGTTAGGTCTTCGCACCATACAGGATCACATGAACATGCATTCATGTATACATCTCCGTAGGATGAGAGCATGGGCCACGGAGCTGATGCGAGTACCGCTGCCACCGCGCGCGAGCGCCTCGACGCGGTGGGGGCCACCGATGTGGCGTCCACCCTCCAGGCCCTCGCCACCCCGTCCCGGCTCCGCATCCTCGCCCGGCTCCAGGAGGGCCCCTGCCCCACGACGGAGCTCGCCGAGGCGGTCGGCATGGAGCAGTCCGCCTGCTCCCACCAGTTGAGGCTGCTGCGCAACCTCGGCCTCGTCACCGGCGAGCGCCGGGGCCGCTCGGTGGTCTACGCGCTGTACGACAACCACGTGGCCGAACTCCTCGACCAGGCCCTCTTCCACGTGGAGCACCTGCGCCTCGGCCTCCGCGACGCCCCGGCACAGGGAACCGCGGAGACCGATGGCACGGTGGCCGCCGTGCGCTGAGCCCAGGGGGCACGCGTCACACGGCGCCGTCCTCCTGGGCGAACACGTCCGTCAGGAAACTCCCGAGGATCTCGCCGAAGGCATCCGGCCGTTCCATGTTGGGATAGTGCGCCGCCCCTTCGACGCTTGCCTCGCGGCCGTCGGCGACCGTCCGTGCGAGGCGCCGGGCCATGGCGAGGTGGGCGTCGGAATCGATGCCGCCCGTGACGGTCAGCACCGGGACACCGATCTGCGCCGCCCGCGCCCAGGTGCCGGGGACCGGCACGAGCCGGTCGGGTTCGTCCGCGGTGTGCTTGGCCAGCGTCCGCTCGGTCATCGCGCGCACGCGTCGTACAACGGCGCCGTCGACTTCGTCGAGTGTGCGGTGCGGTCCCGCCGCGAAGAGCATGAAGGCGTCGATCCAGCCCGGGACGTCACCGGCGGCCAGGGAGCGGGCCTGCTCGGCCAGGACCCGGCGGGACCAGGGGTCATGGAACTCGGGCTCGCTCGTCCCCGCCCCGCTGACGACCAACGCGCGTACCAGATCGGGGTGTTCGAGTGCGGTGTCGAGCGCGGTGGCCCCGCCCATCGACACTCCGACCAGGACCGCGGGGCCGGCGTCGAGCCGGCGCAGCAGGGCGGCCAGGTCATCCGCGTGGCGGAAGGGCTTGCTCGCGTTGGACGATCCGCCGTGCCCGCGGGCGTCCGGCACGATCACGCGGTGACCCCGCGCGAGCTCCGGCACCTGGTCGTCCCACATCCTGTGGTCCAGGAATCCGCCGTGCAGCAGCACCAGCAGCGGGCCTTCCCCGGTGTCGCGGTAGACGAGGCGGCCGTCGTCGGTCTCGAAGGATTTCAGCTCGGAGGCAGCAGTCATGACAACCAAGGTGACATCTTCTTCCCATATTGACAACCAAGGTGTCATGATGACCGTATGACCGACACCGATCCGCCCCTGGCACCCGAGGAACTGGCCCACCGGCTCACGGAGGTCTTCGCCCTGGTCGGCCCGCTCTACCGGCGTGTGCAGCGCAAGGTGGAGCAGGCCGCCCCGATCGAGGGCCTGTCCGTGGGAGTGCGTGCCGTACTGGACCTGCTGCGCGAGCACGGCCCGATGACGGTCCCGCAGATGGGCCGGGCACAGGCGCTGAGCCGACAGTTCGTGCAGCGCATGGTCAACGACGCCGCGGCCGGGCAACTGGTCGAGATCGTCCCCAATCCCGCCCACCAGCGGTCGCCCCTGGTCCGGCTGACCGAGGGCGGCAGGGCCGCGATCACCGCGGCCCTGACTCGCGAGCAGTCCCTGCTGCGCCAGGTGGAAGGGGATCTGACCGACGCCGATGTGACGGCCTGCGTGCGGGTGCTCGGCAGGATGCTGGATCTCTTCGACCAGGTCGACGTCGACTGAGACCGCGCGGGACGCCGCCCCCGAACGCACGGAAACGGCGCGTCCACCACCGCATGCGGAACCAATTCCCGCCGTTTACGCTCATACCTGCATCCATGCCGCCAGGAGCCGTTGATCGACAGGAAGCGAGATCCCCATGGAGCGGCTCAAGAAGTCCGGAATCGTCGGGGAAGTCTCGGCGGAGTTTCTCGGCACGATGATTCTGATCCTCTTCGGCTGCGGAGTCGTGGCCCAGGTCGTGGCCGGTGGCGCGCTCACCGATCCGCCGGGCGGCCTCGGAGATCACGACAGCATCGCCTGGGCCTGGGGTCTCGGAGTAACCCTGGGCGTCTATGTGGCGGCCAGACTGAGCGGAGCCCATCTCAATCCCGCCGTGACTCTCTCGCTCGCCGCGTTCAAGGACTTCCCCTGGAAGAAGGTGGCGCCCTATTCCCTCGCCCAACTCGCGGGGGCGTTCGTCGCGGCACTGCTGGTGCGCTGGAACTACACGGAGGCGCTGGCCAAGGCGGACCCCGGACACACGATCAAGACACAGACCGTGTTCTCCACCCTGCCCGCCAACGGAAACCCCGCACTGCCCGTCCACGAATGGGGAGCGTTCCGGGACCAGGTCATCGGCACCGCCATTCTCGTACTGCTGATCTTCGCGGTCACCGATCTCCTCAACACCCCGCCGGGCGTCAATCTCAGCCCGTTCATCGTGGGCCTCATCGTGGTGGCCATCGGCATGGCGTTCGGGACCAACGCGGGGTACGCGATCAACCCTGCCCGTGACTTCGGCCCCCGGCTCGCGAGTTTCCTCACCGGCTACGGAGGGGCATGGCGGGACCAGTACGGAAACTTCTACTTCTGGGTGCCGATCGTGGGCCCGTTCCTCGGCGGCCTGGTGGGAGCGTTCGTCTACAAAACCTTCATCGGCCGCTTCCTGCCCTCGGCGGAAGAGGAGCCGGAGGGCACCATCCCCGTACTCCCGGAGAAGTGACGTCCATTCCCATCACCGAGCCCGGACTCAGGAGAGGCAGCATGCCATGGCGGACTTCATCGGCGCAGTGGACCAAGGCACCACCAGCAGCCGCTTCATGATCTTCGATCACGGCGGAAACGAGGTGGCCAGACACCAATTGGAGCACGAGCAGATCCTGCCCCGGTCGGGCTGGGTGGAGCACGATCCGGTGGAGATCTGGGAACGCACCAACTCGGTGATGCAGACCGCCCTGCGCAACGGAGGCCTGAGCGGCACGGATCTCGACGCCATCGGGATCACCAACCAGCGCGAGACGACGGTCGTCTGGGATCCCCGCACCGGCCGGCCGTACTGCAATGCCATCGTGTGGCAGGACACCCGCACCGACTCGATCGCCAAGGCCCTGGAGAGCAAAGGGTACGGCGAGGTCATCCGGCGCAAGTCCGGTCTCCCTCCTGCCACCTACTTCTCCGGCGGGAAGATCAAGTGGATTCTCGACAATGTCGAAGGGGTCCGCGCGGCCGCGGAGCAGGGACACGCCGTGTTCGGGAACACGGACTGCTGGGTGTTGTGGAACCTCACCGGCGGCCCCGACGGCGGGATCCACGCCACCGATGTGACCAACGCCAGCCGGACGATGCTGATGAACCTGGAGACACTCGACTGGGACGACGAGTTGCTGGACATCTTCGGCGTCCCCCGGGCGATGCTGCCGGCCATCCGGCCCTCCTCCGACGCGGAGGCGTACGGCCGCACGCGCACGTCCCGGCCGCTGCGCGCTGCGATCCCGATCACCGGAGTGCTCGGCGACCAGCAGGCGGCCACGGTGGGGCAGGTGTGCTTCGAGCCGGGCGAGGCCAAGAACACGTACGGCACCGGCAACTTCCTCGTGCTCAACACCGGCACGGAACTGATCCGTTCCAAGCATGGTCTGCTCACCACCGTCGCGTACCGGTTCGGGCAGAGTCCGCCGGTCTACGCCCTGGAGGGCTCCATCGCGGTCACCGGATCCGCGGTGCAGTGGCTGCGGGACCAGATGAAGATCATCACGAACGCGAGCGAGAGCGAACACCTCGCCCGGACGGTTCAGGACAACGGCGGGATGTACTTCGTGCCGGCCTTCTCGGGTCTCTTCGCCCCGTACTGGCGCTCGGACGCCCGGGGTGCCATCGTCGGCCTGGCCCGGTACAACACCAACGGCCATCTGGCGAGGGCCACACTGGAGGCCATCTGCTACCAGAGCCGGGACGTGGTGGAGGCGATGGAACAGGACTCCGGCGTCCATCTCGACGTGCTCAAGGTCGACGGCGGGGTCACGGCCAACGACCTCTGCATGCAGATCCAGGCCGATGTTCTCGGCGTACCCGTGAGCCGTCCGGTCGTCGCCGAGACAACCGCGCTCGGTGCCGCCTACGCGGCCGGGCTGGCCACCGGATTCTGGCAGGACCAGGCCGAGTTGCGCGAACACTGGCAGGAGTCGAAGCGCTGGGAGCCGCAGTGGAGCGAGGAGCAGCGGGCGGAGGGCTACGCGAACTGGAAGCGGGCGGTGGAGCGCACCCTGGACTGGGTCAGCGTGGCAGTTGGAGGCGGCGGGCGTCCAGCCGGGTGGCGGTGGAGGCATAGCTGCTGGCCTGGCGGTTG
>NZ_JBSFET010000047.1:0-44671 GCF_053594575.1 Streptomyces sp. NPDC001880 | reverse complement strand
CGGCGTCGTCCCGGAGATCGCCTCCCGCGCCCATCTGGAGGCGATGGTCCCCACCATCGAGCGCGCCCTGAAGGAGGCCGGGATCAGCGCCCGCGCGGGCGTACCGCGCTGATCGTGGCCGCTGCCGCGGTGCTCGGCATCGCGGGCGGCACCGCCGTGGGCTACGACGTACAGGCCAAACGCGCCCCGACCCCGCTGCCCGCCCTGTCGCAGCCCGATCTGGCGTACCCGGCGAAGGCGCTGCCCCCGGGCAAGGCTCCCGACCCGCTGCCCGCGTCCCAGGACCGCCGGGTCAGGACCGACGGCGACCTGCGCAAGCTGATCGCCGACCGGCCCGCGGGCTGGAGCGACGACGACAGCTCGGTGCTGGGCAACGACGACGGCTGGCTGGACACGGACGTCTACGCCGGCCTCTACGAGGAGGAGGGCTCCATGTACGAGTACCTCCTGCAGGCCGGCATCCGCCGGGTAGCGAGCGCCGCCTGGACGCGTGGGCAGAACCGCACCGCCGAGACATTTCTCGTGCAGTTCGGCTCGACAACCTTCCATGGGGCCAAGGACTTCGCCGAGGAGCAGACCAGGTACATGCCCGGAACCGGGACCGGTGCGGGCGGCAACGGCGGTGCGATCGAGGGCAGCGGCAACGGCCGCTACTACGTCTACGAGGTCGAGCGGAACCCGGGCCATCTGCCCTTCTACCGCGCCAGGGCCACCTTGTACCGCGGTGACATCATGGCCGACATCTACCTCTCCGACACCGTTCCGATCAGCAAGAACGACATCCGGACGTTGGCCGAGAGACAGCTGGAGCGCCTGTGAACGACGTGACCACCGAGGCGGGCACACAGGCAGCCGCGCCCGACGAGAACACCACCACCACAGCCACCACAGCCCCCTCGGGCCGTCCGCGCCGGGTGATCCTCACGGCGCTCCCCGCCGTGCTGGTGCTCGCAGCAGTCGGGGGCGCCGCCGCGTACACCGGGAGCGTGGTGGACGGCGCCGACCGCGGCACCAGGACCCGTCTCTGGGAGAAGCCCGCGCACGAGCCGGGCAAGGACCCGGCCGGCGACGTGTCCCGGGGCCGGGCCTCCACCGCGCTCAGCAAGTTGCTGCTGCCGGTCCCCGCCGGCTACCGGCTCGGCCCCGACAACGGGGAGCTGGGCAACGACGGCGAGCTGAGCGGCAAGAAGGCGGCCGCCGCCATGAAGCAGAGCGCCCGAGGCCTCGCGGGCAGGGAGCGCCGGGCCTACGAGAAGCGGGTCGACGAGCTCCGTATCGAGGGCATCGCCACCCGTACGTACGCCGACGACGGCAACACCCTGGTGATCGGCACCGAGATCATGCGGATGAAGGACAAGAAGGCCGTCCGCAACCTCCACACCTTCAGGACGGGCCTCCTGGAGTCCATCGACGCCTTCCGCGCGGAGCCCCGGATCGAGGGGCACACCAGGAACGCCAGGTGCTACGTCCCGCCCAAGGACAGCGGGGACGAGATCGAGTCGATGAACTGCCTCGCGTACGACGGCGAACTGAGCATCGAAGTCACGGCGTCCGGGACCGGGCCGTTCGACAGGGCGGCCGTCGCCGAACTCCTGAAGGACCAGCTCGACCACATCGCGTCCCCGGGGGAGTACGTATGACCGTGCAGACGGCGGAAACGTCCGCCACGACCTCGCCGGACACGGTCGGCGCACCCGCCGGGGCCGCCCCCGTGCCACCGGCGCCGAAGCCGCCGCGGCGGGTCCTGCGGGCCGTCGCCCGGTGGGCCGTCGCCGCCCTGGTCTTCGGGGGGCTCGGCGCCGGTACGGCCTTCGGCATCACGTCGATGGAACGCACCGACGTGCCCGGTCTGGCCACCAGGAGCGACGGCCGCTGGGACTATCCCGAGCTCAGCCTGCCCGCGCTCCCGGCCGGCGCGCCCCGCCCGTACAGCGACGGCAACGTCGCCGAGATCCACCACGCCGACCTGCGGCGCCTGCTGCTGCCCGCCCCGGCCGGGGCGACCGTGGACAAGAAGCTCGACGGCGGCTGGGTGAGCACGGAGCAGTACCTCTCCGAGTACGCGAGGAGCGAGCGCCCCGCCCTCGGGCGGCTGCTCGACGACTCGGCCCCGCGGCACATCGCCGCGCGCGGCTGGACCATGCCGGACGGCACATCGACCCGGATCTATCTCATCCGGTTCAACTCGACGGCCTTCGCCCAGGGCCTCTTGGACTCGATCATCGTCACCGGCTCCGCGGTGCCGCTCGTCGGGACGTCCGAGACGGTGCTCGACGAGGAATGGGCCGGCAGCAAGGTGGAGGGCACCTCGTCCTACGTGTACGACGAGGTGAAGCCGTACGGCGAGGCACGGGTCCGCCAGGGCTACGTGGTCGCCGGCGACACGCTCGCCCTCGTCGTCCAGTCCCGCAAGGGCCGGGAGGACACCCGGACCGTCCCGTTCCACCAGGCGCTGATCCTGCAGAACCAGCTGCTGGGCTGACCTGCCCCCACGGCGGTCCCCGGGCAAGCCCCGGACCGGCGGGCCGGGCCCCAACCCATTAGGCTGGGGCCCGGCCCCGTACTGCTGCCATAACGCTCGTTGCAAGGAGTTCCCGTGCTTGAGGCATTCTTCTCCGCCCTGCTGGTCCTGGTCTGCGTCGGCGTGCTCGCCTTCGCAGGTGTGACCGTGAAGAAGCTCTACCAGGGTCAGCGCTGACCACTGCGCGCACGCCCCGCCTCCGCTCGCGCGGGTGCCCCGTCACGGCAAGGTGACACTTCGCACCCGATGTGTCACGTTCGCAGCCACCCCACCTCACAGATCGTCTGAGCCGCTCATGATCGAGATCCCGTCCGACCTCCACCCGGACCTCGTCCCGTTGGCCTTCCTCCTCGGCAACTGGGCGGGCGCGGGTGTCTCCGACTTCCCCGGCGCCGAGCAGTGCAACTTCGGCCAGGAAGTCTCCTTCAGCCACGACGGCCGGGACTTCCTGGAGTACGTCTCGCACACCTGGGTGCTCGACTCCGAGGGCAAGAAGGTCAGGCCGCTGGAGTCCGAGTCCGGCTACTGGCGCATCGACAAGGACCGCAAGGTCGAGGTCGTCATGTCCCGCGACCAGGGCGTCATCGAGATCTGGTACGGCGAGCTGGCCGACCAGAAGCCGCAGATCGACCTGGTCACCGACGCGGTGGCCCGGACCGCGGCCTCCGGCCCGTACAGCGGTGGCAAGCGGCTGTACGGCTATGTGAAGAGCGACCTGATGTGGGTCGGCGAGAAGGCCACCCCCGAGGTGGAGCTGCGTCCGTACATGTCGGCGCACCTCAAGAAGGTCGTCAGCCCGGAAGAGGTCGAGGCGATGGCGAAGAGCCTCGGCGACCTGCCGGACGACGGCATCGCCTTCTTCAAGTAGTCCGCAAGTAGTCCGCAAGTAGTCCGCGGGCGGGTGCTCACCCGGTCCTACACTGGGCGTGTGGTGAGCACCGACTGGAAGACCGATCTCCGGCAGCGCGGCTACCGGCTGACGCCGCAGCGGCAGCTTGTTCTGGAAGCCGTCGACACGCTGGAACACGCGACACCCGACGACATCCTCTCCGAGGTCCGCAGGACCGCGTCCGGCGTGAACATCTCCACCGTCTATCGGACCCTCGAACTCCTGGAGGAGCTGGGTCTGGTCAGCCACGCCCATCTGGGACACGGGGCGCCCACGTACCACCTGGCCGACCGTCACCACCACATCCATCTGGTCTGCCGTGACTGCACGGACGTCATCGAGGCCGATGTCGACGTCGTCGCCGAGTTCACCGCGAAGCTGAAGGGCAGCTTCGGGTTCGACACGGACATGAAGCACTTCGCGATCTTCGGCCGCTGTGCCGGATGCACGGCGAAGGCGGAAGCCGGCCGGACGCCCGCCGACGAGGCGGCCGGCCCCAAGTCCTAGGCCCGTCGGCCCCAAGTCCTGGGCCCGTCGGCCCCAAGTCCTGGGCCCGTCGGCCCGGGGGCCTCTCCAGCGGCCTCGTTCGTACCGCGTCGTACGCTGGTCGCATGAAGAGCCCCCTGCTGTCCCTGCCCGGCGCCGTCCCCGCCGAAGGCCGCGACGAAGGCGTCGCCGCGCACTACGGCGACCTGTTCCGCGAGCAGCGCGCCCTCGCCGACGGCTCCGGCCTCGTCGACCTCTCGCACCGCGGCGTCGTCACCGTCACCGGCAGCGACCGGCTGGCCTGGCTGCACCTGCTGCTCACCCAGCACGTCAGCGAACTCGCCCCGGGCCAGGCCACCGAGGCCCTGATCCTCACCGCCAACGGGCACATCGAGCACGCCCTCTACCTCGTCGACGACGGCGAGACCGTGTGGATGCACGCCGAACCGGGCACCCAGGGCGACCTCATCGCCTACCTGGAGTCCATGAAGTTCTTCTACCGGGTCGAAGTCGCCGACCGCACCGAGGACTTCGCCGTGGTGTACCTGCCGGCCGGCTCCATCGCGGAGGTCCCGGACGGCGTGACGGTACGGGAGACGGCGTACGGCCGGGACCTCTTCCTGCCCCGAGCGGACCTGGAGGCGTACGCGGCGGCGCACGGCCCGGTGGCCGGCATCCTGGCGTACGAGGCACTGCGCGTGGAGGCGCACCGCCCGCGCCTCGGCTTCGAGACCGACCACCGCACCATCCCGCACGAGCTGGGCTGGATCGGCACCGCCGTACACCTTCAGAAGGGCTGTTACCGCGGCCAGGAGACGGTGGCCCGGGTGCAGAACCTGGGCAAGCCGCCGCGCCGGCTGGTCTTCCTGCACCTCGACGGCAGCGAGGTCGTGCTGCCCGGACACGGCACACCGGTGCGGCTCGCCGCGGACGGTGCCGAAGGGCGCCAGCTGGGCTTCGTCACCACGTCCGCCCGCCACCACGAGCTGGGACCGATCGCGCTGGCCCTGGTCAAGCGGAACGTCGCGGTGGACGCCGAACTGCTCGCGGGGGACACTGCCGCGTCCCAGGAGACGGTCGTCGAGCCATAGGGCCGTCCGGGGCCGCGGTACCCCCCGATTGCCGGTCGGTCCTCAGACCTCGACGAGGACGGTGAACGGGCCGTGGTTCGTGAGCGAGACCCGCATGTCCGCTCCGAACCGGCCCGTCTCCACCTGCGCGCCCAGTGCCCGCAGCTGCTTCACCACCTCGTCCACCAGAGGTTCGGCGACCTCGCCGGGCGCCGCGGCATTCCAGGTGGGGCGGCGGCCCTTCCTGGCGTCCCCGTAGAGAGTGAACTGCGAAATCACCAGAAGTGGTGCATTCACATCGGAGCAGGACTTCTCGCCCTCCAGGACACGGAGCGACCAGAGCTTGCGGGCGAGCTGCGCCGCCTTCTCCGGGGTGTCCCCGTGGGTGACTCCCACCAGTACACACAGCCCCTCGCCGACTATTTCGCCGACCACATCGGGCCCACCGGACCCGTCCGCACCGTCGGTCACCGTGACGCTCGCGCCGTCCACCCTCTGCACCACTGCACGCATACAGACCAACCTATCTTGGGCTGAACGGGTACAGAGCATCCACACAGGGCCACTGGAGTGGCACCATGCTCGCAAGGCGGTGTGCCGACGCACCGGTCGAGGGGATGGACACAAGCATGAGTACCTATGGAACCGGGCAGTCCCCCGGTGCCGTACCGGCCGCGCGTACCGGCGCCAGCATCATGCGCCCACCGGTGCAGCGGACCGGTCACGGGCTGGAGGACGGCCTGTCCGCCGGGCCGCAGCCCGAGCTGGGCGCCCTGCGGCTGCCGGAGCTGCGCACGCTGCGCCGCGACTCGCAGCGCGACGAGGCCGACCTCAGCTATGTGCGCAGGCTCGTCCAGGGCCGGATCGACATCCTGCGGGCCGAACTGGCCCGGCGGCTGGATCCGGAGGCACCGGTGGTGGACCGGCTCTCGGAGATCCTGGCCGACCCTCCGCCCCAGCACCGCTCCTCCGCCCGGCACGTCACGCTCACCACGCCGCGCAGCGACGAGTACCGCCGACTGGCCGCCGAGACGCTCGCCGAGGTCGAACTCTCCGATCTCGACGCCCGTACGGACGAGGAGCTGCACACCGCGATGGGACGCCTGGTCCGCTACGAACAGCAGGTCTCCCGCCGCCGTCACCAGCTGCAACGCACCACTGACGATTGCAGCGCGGAGATCGCCCGCAGGTACCGTGACGGGGAAGCACAAGTAGACGACCTGCTCGCCTGAAGCGATCCTTCCGGGGGCGGGTTCCGCCCGTCCCCGGAAGGCCACCATGACCTCCAGCGCCGCCCCCGCTGCCCCATCCGCGATATCCCCCGCCCTCCCCGTCCTGGCCGAGGTCGTGCGGTCCGGTTTCGTGGAGGGCCGTCACCGGGGTTCGCTGGTCGTGCTGGCCGCCGACGGCAGCGTGGAACGGTCGCTGGGCGATCCGACGGTGCCGGTCTTCCCGCGCTCCTCCAACAAGCCGATGCAGGCCGCGGCCGTGCTGCGGGCCGGGCTGGACCTGTCGGGGGAGCGGCTGGCGCTGGCCGCCGCGAGCCACTCCGGCGAGGGCTTCCACCTGGAACTCGTCCGCACGATGCTCGCCGAGCACGGGCTGACCCCCGGCGATCTGCAGACCCCGCCGGATCTGCCGCTGGACCCGGCGGAGGCGGAGACGTACCTCGCCGCGGGCCGGGTGCGGGAGCGGATCACCATGAACTGCTCCGGCAAGCACGCGGCGATGCTCGCGGTGTGCGCGGTGAACGGCTGGGACCGGGAGACCTACCTCGACCCGTCGCACCCGCTCCAGCAACTGGTCCACCAGGTCGTCGAGGAGGCGGCCGGCGAGCCGGTCACGGCGGTCGGGACGGACGGGTGCGGTGCGCCGCTGATGGCGATCAGCCTGGTGGGCCTGGCACGGGCCTTCCGCTCCTTCGTGCTGGCCGAGCCGGGGACGGCGGAGCGCCGGGTGGGGGACGCGATGCGGGCCCACCCCGAGTACGTGGCCGGAACCAGGCGCCCCGACACCTGGCTGATGCGGGAGGTGCCGGGCGCGCTCTCCAAGATGGGCGCCGAGGCGGTGCAGGCGGTGGCGCTGGCGGACGGCCGGGCACTGGCCTTCAAGATCGACGACGGTGCGACCCGGGCGCTCGGTCCGGTACTGGCCCGAGCGCTGCGGCTGCTCGGCATCGACGCCCCGGTGGTCTCCCGGATCGGACACACGCCGCTGCTGGGCGGTGGCGGGGAGGTCGGCGAGATCCGGGCGGCCTTCTGACCCGATCCGGCCCGCCCGCCCTGGCGTTGGCGGAAAACCGGGCGACATCCCGCGCGTTGTGTGCCTAGCGTGGCCCGCATGGCTCCTGACGTCCGTACGATCACCGCCGCCGAGTTCCCCGACTGGCTGCGCGCCAAGCGCACCGGTTTCCTGCAAGTACCGACGGGGACGGAAGAGGAGGCGGAACGACGCCTTCCGCACACGGATCTCGCCCGCACGCAGGGCGCGTTCGACGGTGGGCGGTGCGTGGCCACGTTCCGTTCCTTCGCGCAGGAACTCACGGTCGTCGGCGGTGCGACGGTCCCGGCCGACGCGGTCTCCAACGTCACGGTGTCCCCGACGCACCGCCGCCGCGGGCTGCTCAACCGGATGATGGCCGCAGACCTCGCGGCGGCGAAGGAACGCGGTGACGTGGTCGCCACGCTGATCGCCGCCGAGTACCCGATCTACGGGCGGTACGGCTTCGGCCCGGCGGCCTGGACCACCGAATGGGAGATCGACGTACCGAGGGCGGGCCTCGACCCGCACTGGCCGGGCCCGTCCGAGCAGGACGGCGGCCGGATCGACCTGGTGAGCGGCGCGGACGTGCGCAAGCTGGGCCCGGTGCTGCACGACCGGCTGCGCGCCCGGCAGCACGGGGTGATCAACCGCGACGAGCGCTGGTGGGCCCTGAGCACCGGCGAGATCCAGCCCGGCCCCGAGCCCTGGACGGAGCCCTTCTTCGCGGTCTACAGCAACGCGGCCGGCGAGGTGGACGGCCTGATCGTCTACCGCGCCGACGACAAGTGGGGCGACGCCAAGCAGCCGCTGAACCGGGCCACGGTGCTCGGGCAGATCGCCGTCACCCCGGCCGCCGAGCGTGCGCTGTGGCACTTCGTCTGCTCGATCGACTGGATCACCACGGTCCGTTCCGGCTACCGCGCCCCCGATGACCTGCTGCCCCTCCTGCTCCCGGATCCGCGCGCGGCCCGCGTCGTGACCCAGGCGGACTGGCTGTGGGTGCGCGTCCTGGACGTCGTACGCGCCCTGGAGGCCCGCACCTACGCGGCAGCCGGCACGCTCACCCTCGACATCCACGACGCCACGGGCCTGACCGCCGGCCGGTACCGCCTCGAAGCCACCGCCTCCGGCGCCACCTGCACCCCCACCACGTCCGGCGCCGACCTCGCCCTGGACGTACGGGAGCTGGGCACCCTCTACCTGGGCGACGAGTCCCCCACCCGGCTGGCGGCCCTGGGCCGCGTCGAGGAGCTCACACCGGGCGCGGTGGCGCTGGCGGAGACGATGCTGCGGGCGGGGCGGCGGGCGTGGTGCCCGGACGAGTTCTGAGGTCCGCCGCCGGACCGGGCTCCTCGCCGTGCGCCCGGCGGCGCTCCCGCCCGGTCGTCGGTGGGCACGACGGGTGCCCGGTACGCGCAGCCGTTTACGCATCGCGTCAACGTGGCTCGCCCCGGTCACCACCCCACACATGCGGATTGTTCCCCTCCAGTTGTCGGTTCCCGGCCGGTCGGGGGCGCGTGCGACCGCTTGCGGAGGCCGAGTCCGGTAGGAGTCCGGGGCGTACGCTTCGTGGTCATGGACGGAGAGAAGCCGGGGAACGAGCAGATGAGTCTGCGGGAGCGGAAGAAGCGGCTGACCTATCAGGCGGTCTCCGAGGCCGCGATCGCGATGTTCCTGGAGCGGGGCTTCGACAAGGTCTCGGTGGCGGAGGTGGCGGCCGCGGCCGACATCTCGAAGCCGACACTGTTCCGGTACTTCCCGGCCAAGGAGGACCTGGTCCTGCACCGGTTTGCCGACCACGAGGACGAGGCGGCCCGCGTGGTCGCCGCCCGTGCGGACACCGAGTCCCCCCTGGACGCCCTGCGCCGCAACTTCCTGGACGGCCTGGAGCGGGGCGACCCGGTCACCGGGCTCTGCGATGTGCCGCAGGTGCTGGCCTTCCAGCGACTGCTGTACGGGACGCCGTCCGTGGTGGCCCGCCTGTACGCCTATCAGAGCCGCTCGGAGGCGGCGCTCGCCCGTGTGCTGGGCGGCCGGGTGGAGGACAGGCTGGCCGCGGGCCAGATCATTGCCGTACTGCGCATCCTGGCCCTGGAGAACTGGCGGCGGATCGACGCGGGGGAGAGCGCGGAACAGGTGTACGCGGACGCGGTCGAGTCGGCCGAACTCGCCTTCGTGCAGCTGCGGACGGGGCTCGGGGAACAGCGTTAACGGCGGGTCCGGGCGGGGCGCGGGCGCTCAGGCGCGGGCGTCGTCGGCGTGCAGCACCGCTTCGGCGATCTCCCGCACCCGGTCGCGCGTGATACCGGTGCGCTGCTCCACGGCGAGGGGGTGGTCGGTGGGCTCCAGCTCGATGCGGGGGCGCAGGCCGATCGGACGGGTGTGGGCGTTGGTCTTGAGGTTGGTCGTCCGGGGCGAGTACAGCCCCAGCTCGGTGCTCAGCCAGCCGAAGTACGGCTTCTCGGACTCGCGGCCCGGGGTCTCCCACACATCGAGGGCGCGGGCGAAGTTCTCCCGGCTGAGCGAGACCCACACGCCCCAGGAGAACGGCTCCTCGCTGCCGAACACGGGTATCTCGATCAGGCCCTTGATGAAGTAGTGCTCGTGCCTGACGATGCACTGGTCTGAGGAGAGCATGCTGTCCGGGTCGCTCTCCAGGCTCGCGTCCCAGACGTCGGGTGCCATGGTCGAGTACCCCATCGGGAGTTCCGCGTGGTGTTCGCCGCAGCAGGAGCAGGTGTAGCCGTGGTCGATAGCCATGGGCGGATCCTAAGGGCTGTCCCTTGATCCCCGGCGGGCGTACGGAGCCGCGGACCTATGCGGAGTCGCCGAGCACGTCCTCGCGTACGGCGGCCCACTCCAGGGAGTGGCGGATGCCCTCCGTCAGCGAGTACTGCGGCCGCCATCCCAGCAGCCGCTCCGCCCGGTCGCTCCGGGTGTAGGCCCCCGCGGTGTCGCCCGGCCGGGGTTCGACGTCGACGGACGGCACGGGGGTGTCGACCACCTCGTTGAAGGCATCGAGGAGTTCGCGCACGGTGGTGCCCGTGCCGGTGCCCAGGTTGACGGTGGTGGAGCCGGCCTCCGGCAGGACGGCGTCGAAGGCGCCGAGCGCGGCCACGTGTGCGGCGGCCAGGTCCCAGACATGGACGTAGTCCCGGATGCCGGAACCGTCGCGCGTGGGGTAGTCGGTCCCGGTGACCCGGAACGGAATGCCCTCCTCCTGCGCCTGGATCATCTTGCCCAGAGCATGGCTCGGTCGCCGTAGCTGGAGTCCGGTGCGCATCTTCGGGTCCGCGCCGATCGGGTTGAAGTAACGCAGGGACAGCACCCGGAGCGGCTGGGTGGCGGCGATGTCGGCGAACATCGCCTCGCACACCGCCTTGGTGCGCGCGTACGGGCTCTGCGGGTCGACGGGGGAGTCCTCGTCGACGGTCAGATCCGCACCGGCGGCGTAGATGGAGGCGGACGAGCTGAAGATCATGCGGGTGCAGCCGTTGCGCAGCAGATGGCCGACGAACTCCAGGGACTTGGCCACGTTGGCCCGGTAGTAGCCGACCGGGTCGGCGACCGAATCCGGGACCACGATCAGTGCCGCGCAGTGGACGACGGCATCGATGTCCGGGTGCTCGGCGAAGATCCGGTCGATCAGGGGGCCGTCCGCGATGTCGCCCTCGTGGAAGGCCCGGCCCTGTGCGAACTCCCGCCTGCCCGTGACCAGGTTGTCGAGGACGACGGGGGTGATCCCGGCGTCCGAGCAGGCGGACGCGACCGTGCTGCCGATGTACCCCGCGCCTCCGGCGATGAGGACCTTCATGCCGTGCCTGCCTCTCTGAGAACGTACGGCGATCGTAACGGGACGCCCTGGGTTCTCGTCGGCGACGCCGGATCGGCCGGGACGCGTGGGCCCCGGCCGGTCCGCAACGGCCGCCGCGGGTCAGCCGAGCGGCGAGGCGTGGCCCGGCCGGCAGCCGGAGGGGACGCTGTTGCCGCTGATGTCGAAGTCCCCGCAGGTGAGGAAGACATCGTTGAACTTGCCGAGCAGGAAGGCCAGTACGCCGACGAGCGCGACGACACCGATGACCGTCCTGCGCTGGTTCACGGAGAGCTCCGACTCCCCGAACAGCAGGAGCTGGAGGAGCACCCAGGTCAACAGCGGGGCGCCGATGACGCTGATGATGCCGCCGATCAGGAAGAGCGCCTCGCCCTGCCAGTTGCCGCTGCGCGGCACGACGGCGGCGAGGACGAGCCAGGCGCTGGGCAGCGCCAGGCAGGCCCAGTACACCCAGCCGTGGCGCGGCCCGCGCTCGCGCATCAGGAAGCCGGCCAGCAGCACGGCCGTCGACACCGCCCAGAGGGTGAGCATCTGGTAGTAGAAGATGACGTTGTAGGCGCCGAGCGTGAACGCGGGCTCCCAGACCGCCAGCGCTCCGCCACCCGCGATCACGGCGGTTCTCGGCACCACCGGGGCACCGTTGCGCGTGAGCCCGCGCCCGTGTCCCTGCCCGTGCCCGCGGCTTTGCGCCGCGGGGCTGGTGGCCGCGTTCTCGTCGTCCATGGCGTCATCCATGAGGATCCGTTTCCAGCATGGGGATATTTCCGGACACGTTACCCAGAGCCGAGCCTCTCCCCGCCCTGGTTCACCCGCTCCGCCAGGAAGTCCTCCCAGGTCCGCTCGCCCACAACGGCTCCCGCCGGAGAGGAGTTCTCTCCGGCGGGAGGTTCTCCCGGCCCGGGGCGCGCGGTCGGCCCCGCCCGGCGCCCGGACTACGGCGGCGGGCGCCGCGGAGGCGGTTGCGGGGTGGCGGCTGCCATGGCCCGGGGAGCCGGCTCGGATTCCTTGGCCAGTTGGGCGAGCCTGTATTGGTCGGCTTCACGGATGAGTTCCTCGGAGCGGATCCGGTGCAACATGAAGTGCATGCCGCTCGCTCCTACCGCTGGAGATCCACGACATCGGCCACCACGCAGCTGACGTTGTCCGGGCCGCCGGAGCCGTTGGCGAGGGCGACGAGTTCGCGGACCGCCTGCTCGGGTTCTTCGACCTCGCAGAGCACCCGGCGAATCTCCTCGGCACGCACGACGGTCGACAGGCCGTCGGAGCAGAGCAGGTACCGGTCTCCCTGCTGGGCGTCGTGCAGGCGCATGTCGGGGGTGCCGTCGGCTCCGTGGCCCAAGGCCCGTATCAACAGTGACCGCTGGGGGTGGGAGGCGGCCTCTTCCGGACTGATGCGTCCCTCGTCGACCATCGACTGCACCACGGTGTGATCGTGGGTGATCTGGAACAGTTCCCCGTCGCGCAGGAGGTGGGCGCGGGAGTCGCCGATGTGGACGAGGGCCAGCTGTGATCCCGTCCAGAGCATCGCGGTGAGCGTGGTGCCGGCCTCTTCGGGTGACGAGCCGGGTCCGGCGACGCCGTTGACGGCCTGCTTGGCCTGCTCGACGGCGTCTTCGAGGACGTTGAGGAGCTCGCCCGACGGGATGCCGCCGGTTTCGAGGCGCTTGAGCACGTCGATGGCGGCCGCACCGGCCGGGGCTCCCGCGCTGCCGTAGCCGTCGGCGACGGCGAGCAGGCGCGACCCGGCGTAGGCGGTGTCCTGGTTGCTCTCGCGGACGAGGCCCCTGTCGGAAAGGGCGGCGTAACGGATTCCCAGGGGCTTGGTGGTCGCGGACATGGCAGGGTCCTTCCAGGAAAGATGGTCGATGAGGAAGGAAGCGAGGTCCCGCCGCGCGGCGGTGTCGGCCTCGGCCTGAGCCCAGAACGCGCGGATCTCCTGTGCCGCCGCGGCCGGCTCCAGCGCGCAGACCTGCCGGATACGGGCCAGGGGCATCCCCAGGCGTCGGAGCCAGGCGACCAGCCGGGCCTGCTCCAGCAGTTCCGGTGCGTAGAGGCGGTAGCCGGTCACCGGGTCGACGCGAGTGGGGGGCAGCAGGCCGAGCTCGTCGTAGAGACGCAGCGCCTTCGGCGACAGCCGGGACGCCTTCGCGAACGCCCCGATGGTCAGCAACCCCATGCTCATTCCTCCTCGGGCCGAGCACGCCGCCCGGCCCGACCGATGCTGGGGCTTCCCCCAAGGTGAAGGTCAACCAAGGGCTCTGCCCGGCTGCGTCCGACGGTCCCGACCGATGGCGAGCCGTCCTGTCCCGGCCGACGGCGAGTGCGGCCATGCCTTCGGAGCTGCCGAGCCGCATACGGCGCCCCTGCCCGTGGCGGCCCGCGCTGCCGCCCTCGCCCGCTGCGCAGGCCGCGACCATCGCGGACCTCAGCTCCTGACGGCCTCCGCGATCTGCAGGGCGGCCTGGGCAGGCGTGAGGTGCGTGGTGTCGACGACCTCGGCCTCGTCGTGCAGCCATGTGCGAGCCGCCTCGGCGTAGGGCTCAAGGTGTTCGAGACGGAATGAGGAGGGACCCATGACGGTGTCCCCTTCGATGCGCCCGCGGAGGGTGTCCTGGTCGGCGTGGAGGACGAAGTGCCTCACGGGAATGGCGTGTTGGGCAAGACCCGTGCTGATCTCGCGCCAGTACTGCTCGACCAGGACGGTCATGGGTATCACCAGAGAGCCGCCGGTGTAGTCGAGTACGTGACGTGCGGTCTCGACGACGAGCGGCCGCCACGGCGGCCAGTGCTGGAAGTTGCCCGTCCAGGGCAGCCCCGGCGTGATGTCCATGAGCGTCTCGCCGACCTTCTCGGCGTCGAACACCCGTGAATCCGGTATCAGCTGCTGTACGAGCGCACTGGTCGTCGTCTTGCCTGCGCCGTGGGTGCCGTTGAGCCATACGATCATGGGGGCAACGCTAGTCCCTGCCTCCCTGTCTCCCTGTCTGTCTGCCTGGCGCTGTGCGGGCCGAGGGAACGGGCACAGCAGAGTCCTGGTCCTGGTACGGCTTCGGCGTTTCTCCTGGTGACGCCGACCACCGAGATCGGGTGTCACCCAACTCGAAGTCGCAACCAGCCGACGACTGCCGGCGGCCAGTGACTGTCCGGTCTCGCTCAATCCGAAGGGGCAGCGCTTCAGGAGGCACCGCCTGGACCGGGAAGCTGAAGGCCTTATCTCTCAGCCGGTACTGGTGGCGATCAATCCCGCCGTGAGTGGGCGGGGACTTCTGCGTGAGTGTCCGAGGCCACCCGAGTCGGGGCGGCGGCCACCAGCAGTGCGGCGAACGCGACGGGGGCGACTGTCTGGTATCCGATCCAGACCTCACCCCCGGCGCTGCTGCCCTGTCGCGCCATCAGAAGGCCGACAAGGGCCGCCAACACCCAGCCGCTGTCGTAGGCGACCATGAGTAGCGTGTATGTGCGCAGCGGTCGCCTGCGCACATATCGGGATCCGTGACAGGAGGCCCTCCCGTATGACTGATCCGGCAGTGACCGCGGCCCGCGGCCGCGGAACCGGGGTCTGGCCCTTGATCCGCGCCGAGCGAGCGGCGTTGGCGGTCGATCTCGCAGACATGACTGACGAGCAATGGGAAACTCCCTCGCTCTGCACGGGTTTGACGGTGCGTGAGGTGCTTGCGCACCTCACCGCGGGCGCGAGCCTCAACGCCGTGCGCTGGATGGCGGGGGTGATCAGTTGCCGGTTCGACTTCGACAAGCAGGTGGCCATGCGGCTGGCCGAGCAGTTGGGCACGACCCCGGCCGAGACCCTTGAGCGATTCCGGCGCATCATCCCGAGCACCACCAAGCCTCCCCTGCCTGCCATGGCCATGCTGGGCGAGACGATCGTGCACGGAGAAGACATCCGGCGTCCGCTGGGCATCCGCCGGGACTACCCGGTCGAGGTCGTCACCCAGGTGGCCGAGTACTACCAGGGCTCGGACCTTGTGGTCGTTGCCAAGGGACGCATCGACGGGCTGAAGCTCGTCGCGGATGACAGCCCGTTCACGACCGGTTCGGGGCTGCTCGTGTCCGGCCCCACCTTGGCTTTGGTGATGGCCATGACGGGACGCGCGACGTACTGCAACGAACTCGAAAGCGACGGCGCGGAACTCCTTCGCAGTCGCTGCGGGACAGTGTGACTGCGCTGCCATTCGGTTCGGTGGCGGCTGGCAGTTGACGGCGGGCATCGTCGCCGCGACGACCCCATCCGGGTCTCCGGGTACGCCGCCGACCAGCCACGACGACCGTAGACAGTGCAGAGGCGGCGTACCCGGAGGAGGCCGAGGCGCCTCACCAAATGCCCAGACATGACTGAGACGTCAGCACAGATGCCCGGAGATCTCCGAGGCTGCCCGGACATCACAGGGACAGGGAAACGGGCAACGAGTGAGCTGCGTCGCGCGGGGCCGGGCGAGTGGTGTGGCGCACTTTTGCAAGCGTCTGCTTGCAAAAGTTAGCAAGGGTGGCGCACCATCAGGGGTATGGCATCACTCAACGTCGGCAATCTCGGTGAGTATCTGCGCGAGCAGCGGCGCAATGCGCAGCTTTCGCTGCGGCAGCTCGCCGATGCCGCCGGGGTGTCCAATCCCTACCTCAGCCAGATCGAGCGCGGGCTGCGCAAGCCGAGCGCCGAGGTGTTGCAGCAGGTCGCCAAGGCGCTGCGGATCTCCGCCGAGACCCTTTACGTACGGGCCGGGATTCTGGACGAGCGGGAGCGGGAGGAGCTGGAGACGCGGGCGGTGATTCTGGCCGATCCGTCCATAAACGAGCGGCAGAAGAGTGTCCTGCTGCAGATCTACGACTCCTTCCGCAGGGAGAACGGGTTCGTGCCCGGGTCGGAATCCGGCGTCGCGGCCGGATCGGAGACCGGCGACGAATCGGGACCGGACACCGGTGCCGACACGGCTTCGAAGCTTTCGAAGGCCCCGAAGCCGTCAGCCCCTTCCACTCCTTCCACTCCTTCCACTCCTTCAAAGCCTTCGAAGGCTCCGAAGCCTTCAACGCCTTCAACGCCTTCAACGCCTTCAACGCCAGAGAAACCCTCACACTGAGTCTGATGATCCGGGAGGACCACAGTCATGGCCATCACCGATGACCTGCGCAAGACCCTCACCGACCCGACCCCCCTCTACTTCGCCGCCGGTACGGCCGATCTCGCCGTCGAGCAGGCGCGCAAGGTCCCGGCGCTGATCGAGCAGCTGCGTGCCGAGGCGCCGGAGCGTTTCGAGGCCGTGCGCAACACCGACCCCAAGGCCGTGCAGGAGAAGGTGGCCGCGCAGGCCAAGGAGGCGCAGGCCACCGTCCAGGCCAAGGTCACCGAGGTGATCGGATCCTTCGACAGCGACCTGCGGAAGCTGGGCGAGAACGCCCAGGACCTGGCGCTGCGGAGTCTGGGCGTGGCCGCGGAGTACGCGGTGCGGGCCCGGGAGACGTACGAGAAGGTCGCCGAGCGCGGCGAGCAGACCGTGAAGCACTGGCGTGGCGAGACGGCCGAGGAGATCGTCGAGATCGCCGTCGTCGTCGAGCCGCGCAAGGAGTCCAGGCCGACGGGTACCACCAGGACCGCGCCGGCCGCCAAGCCCGGTCGGCCGAAGGCCGCACCCGCGCCTAAGCCCGCGCCGAAGGCCGCACCGAAGCCCGCGCCGAAGGCCGCCAAGCCGGAGAGCAAGACCCCGGCCGCGCCCGCCAGGACGACGCCCGCGCGCAAGCCCGCCGCGAAGAAGACCACTCCGCCGAGCGCGAAGTAGCACCCAGGCGCCACGGCACCCTTGGCGGTGCTGTGGCGCCGCCGCGTGTAGCGGGGCGCGGGCCGGGCACTTTCAGGGGTGCCCGGGTCCGTTGTCCCGGTACCTTGGCCGTGAGGCGCGCTCATCCACTCACTAGGCGGTGCACACACCATGTTGCTCACAGGATTCAGCACATTCGTCTGGCTGCTCTACATGGTCATGCTCGCGCTGGCCGTGGTCGCACTGATCATGGCCGCGATGGCCCGTGAGGACGCCTACCGGGCCGCGGACAAGCAGAAGAAGTCCTTCTGGCTGCTCATCCTCGGCGTCACCGTCGCCGTGAATCTCTTCGTGCCGATGCTGTTCCTGCAGCTCGCGGGTGCGGTCGCCTCCATCGTCTTCCTGGTGGACGTGCGGCCCGCGCTCCGGGCGGTCTCGGGTGGTGGCCGGCGCGGCGGCTCCAGCAGCGACGGGCCGTACGGGCCCTACAACGGCGGGCGCTGAGCGTTCGCCGGGTTCGCGGCGCTCACGGGGGCCGTGGGTGGTGCCGATCCGGGGCGGGGGCGCGGGATGCTCCGGCCCCGGTCGCCGTTCGGGATCCGGCGGCGTACGCGTTCCTCGTCGCGGTCGAGCAGGAGGACCGCGACATCGTCGGTGAGTTCGCCGCCGTTCAGCTCCCGCACCTGGGTGACCGCGGCCTCCAGGAGATCCTCGCCGGTGAGCCCCTGGGCCAGCTGCTGGTTGATCATCGCGACCATGCCGTCCTGGCCCAGCCGCTGGGAGCCGGACGGGCCCACACGCCCCTCGATCAGTCCGTCCGTGTACATCATCAGGCTCCAGGAGCCGCCGAGCTCCACCTGCCGGCGCGGCCAGCGAGCGCGTGGCAGCAGGCCCAGGGCCGGTCCGCCGTCCTCGTACGGGAGAAGGTGCGCGGCCCGTCCGGGCCGGGCGATCAGCGGGGCGGGGTGGCCCGCCAGGCAGAGTCCGGCGCGCCGGCCGTCGGGGGCGATGTCGATGGTGCAGAGCGTCGCGAAGATCTCCTCGCTCTCCCGCTCGTGCTCCAGGACCTGCTGGAGGGTGGAGAGAAGTTCGTCGCCGCAGAGCCCGGCCAGGGTCAACGCCCGCCACGCTATGCGCAGTTCCACGCCGAGCGCCGCCTCGTCGGGGCCGTGCCCGCAGACGTCGCCGATCATTACGTGGACGGTGCCGTCGGGCGTGCGGACCGTGTCGTAGAAGTCCCCGCCGAGCAGCGCGCGGCTGCGGCCGGGGCGGTAGCGGGCCGCGAAGCGCAGATCGGAGCCTTCGAGCAGCGGAGTGGGGAGCAGGCCGCGTTCGAGGCGGGCGTTCTCCTGGGCGCTCAGGGTGGACTCGGTGAGCCGGCGCTGGGCGACATCGGCGCGCTTGCGCGCGACGGCGTACCGGATGGCGCGGCTGAGCAGCCGTCCGTCGAGTTCGTCGCGGCAGAGGTAGTCCTGGGCGCCGACCCGTACCGCCGCGGCGGCCAGCTCGGTGTCGTCCTCGGCCGTGAGAGCGAGGACGGCGTGGCGCGGGGCGATCCGCAGCACGTGCTTGAGGGCGGCGAGCCCATCGGCCTCCCCCGCGTCCCCGGGGCCGGAGGCACGGGTCTCGCTGCCGGTGGGCAGCGCGAGGTCCAGCAGGACACAGTCGACGTCGTCCGTGAGGAGCCGGCCCGCCTCGGTCAGATTGCGGGCGGTACGGATACGCACCCTCGTGCCGGCCGCGGCCGGGAGCTCGGGGACGGTGAAGGTGCCCGCCGGGTCGTCCTCGATCACCAGCAGGGTGAGGTCTGCGCCGTGGGAGGCCTCCGCAGCGGCTTCGGCGCCTTGCTGCGGTTCGGATACGGGCATCGGTTCGGTTTTCCTTCCCTCCCCCCGAGGGCGCGGGACGACGATCGACGACCCGCAGACGGGGACGATAGCGGTCCCTGGCAGGGGAACGGAATGGCGTTCCGCGATCGGCCTCCGGCATATGCACAGCCATAAGCCGCGTCAGGTCACGGATCCGGCGAGATGTGCCGGGGCGGGGGCGGGTGTCCGGACATGACAAAGGTCACGCGGGGTGGCGGGCGGCGGGTGGCGCGGGTCACGCCCGTGGGGGTGCGGAGCGCTCCGCGGGGGGGTGCGGGGCGTCGTGGGGCGCCCGGGTGCGCCCCGGGAACGCTCTGTCCGCAATCGCCGGACAGGCTTGATCCCGCCCGATCCGGCGCCGGACCGGGCGGGATCAAGCCCGTTGGGTTACTTGTCCGGGCGTACGACGCCGAGAATCTGCATCGAGCCCGCGCCCGCCAGCGTGACGTTGCGGCCGGGGCGGGGGGCGTGCACGATCGCGCCGTCGCCGACGTACATGCCCACGTGACTGGCATCACCGTGGTAGATGATCAGGTCGCCGGGGCGCATGTCCTTGATGGCGATGTGCGGCAGCAGCCGCCACTGCTCCTGCGAGGTGCGGGGGATCGGCCGGCCCGCCGCCGCCCAGGCCTGTGAGGTGAGACCCGAGCAGTCGTACGACTTGGGGCCCTCGGCGCCCCAGACGTACGGCTTTCCTATCTGCGCGGTCGCGAAGGCCACCGCCTTCTTGCCGCTCGCGCTCGCCTCGCGGTTGATGTCCTTCAGGGCGCCGGAGCTGAGCCAGGCATTCTGCTGCTTGTACTCGGCCTCCTGCTCCAGCTTGAGCAGGCGGGCCAGCTCCTCCTTCTTGAGCTTCGACTCCAGCTTCTTCGCCGCGTTTATCTGCGCGTTGATCTTCTTCTTGGCCTTGGCCTGCTTGATCCGGTTGGCTTCGAGCTTCTTCCAGTTGGCGCTCGCGTCCTTGGTGTACGTCTCCAGGTCCTGCTGGGTCCTGGTCAGTTCGCCGAGCACACCCTTGGTGGCCTGCTGGCCCTCCCTGACCCGGCTCACCCCGTCCAGGAAGAGCTGCGGGTCGTCGCTGAGCATGAACTGGGCGCCGGGCGGCAGTCCGCCGCTGCGGTACTGCTCGCGGGCCTGGGCGCCCGCCTGGCTCTTGAGCTCGGCGATTTTCGCCTGGCCCACGACGATGGCGCGGGCCAGCTTCACGATCTCGCCGGACTGCTTCTCGGCCTTCTCCTCGGCGAGGTTGTACGCGTCGGTGGCCGCCCCGGCCTTGCGGTAGAGGGCGTCGATCTCCTTGCGTACCTCTTCGAGGCTCTTCTTCGACGCCGTGGACCCGGAGCCGGAGGGGGATGGGGGCGCGGGCTTGGCAAAGGCCTGGACCGGCGTGATGAGTACGGACAGCGCGCAGACCAGAGTGATCGCGGCTGAGGCACAGTGACGTCGGTTCACGAGATTCCCCTCCCGAATGAATCTGATTTACCGTCAGTAACTTTTCGCCGGTGTCGAGATCGTGCCATGCCGTACCGAAAATCAACAGAGGCGCACGCCCGCTGTCCTGACGGTCACACGGATCGCGTTCCCCGACTCGCCCTGCTCCCCTGCCGCCCCCTGACGCCCCCTGCCACCCCCTGCTCCCCTCTTCTGGACGAACGATGCCGCGTTCCCGTTCCCGTCCGCCTCCCCCGGACACCGCCCCGCCGGCTCCGTTCAGCCGATTCGGGCTACGGGTTGGGCCGGAGAGCGGCCCATTTCACCGTGACTTCGCCCTGGCGCCACCGCCGTACCCCGTCGGCCAGCGGCCAGTCGCCCGACAGCGACCGCACCGCCGTGATCCAGCGCTGCCGGGCGCCCAGCGAGGCGTACGGGGCCGCCGCGGCCCACGCCCGGTCGAAGTCCCGCAGGAACGCGTGGACCGGCTCGCCCGGCACATTGCGGTGGATCAGCGCCTTGGGCAGGCGCTCCGCGAGGTCGGAGGGGCGGTCCAGGGAGGCGAGCCGGGTCGCGAACGTGACCGTGCGCGGACCTTCCGGGCCGAGCGCCACCCATACGTGCCGGCGCCCGATCTCGTCGCAGGTGCCCTCCACCAGCAGCCCGCCCGGCGCGAGGCGGGCGCACAGCCGCTGCCAGACCGCGGCGACCTCGCCCTCGTCGTACTGGCGCAGCACATTCGCCGCCCGGATGAGGTCGGGGGGCTCGGGGAGCGGGATCTCGAAGCCGCCGTGCAGGAAGGTGAGGCCCTCGCGTTCGTACGGCTTCGCCGCCGCGACCCGCTCCGGGTCGATCTCGACACCGACCACGGACGTGCGCGGCTCGGCGGTGCGCAGCCGGTGCAGCAGTTCGACGGCGGTCCAGGGCGCGGCGCCGTACCCGAGGTCGACGGCGACGGGGCGGTCGGCGCGGCGCAGGGCCGGGCCGTGGGTGGCGGCGATCCAGCGGTCCATGCGGCGGAGCCGGTTCGGGTTGGTGGTCCCGCGGGTCGCGGTGCCGATGGGGCGCATGACAGCGAGCGTAACGATCTGCCGGCAGGCGGGTGACGGGCGCCCGGGGGCCACCGGGGTGCGGCGCGCGCACCGTAATGATTTGGTAAAGCGGAAATGAAAGGAGAGATTCCGCTGTTGCAGCCCTTCGCAGGGGCACGGGTCCCTTCGGTGTCATGCCCTGAATGAGGAGGACCGGACGACGTGAGTCAGTACGTCTCCCGGCGCGGCAGCAGCCGTGTCGCGCCGCGCCTCAGGTTTCCCGGCGGTCACCGCAAGCCCCGCCGCATCGCGATGCTCTCCGTGCACACCTCTCCGCTGCACCAGCCGGGCACGGGCGACGCGGGCGGCATGAACGTCTACATCGTGGAGCTGGCCAGGCGCCTCGCCGCGATCAACATCGAGGTCGAGATCTTCACCCGGTCCACCACCGGCGGGCTCCCCCCGGTGGTCGAGCTGGCGCCCGGCGTCCTGGTCCGGCACGTCGACGCGGGGCCGTACGAGGGGCTGGCCAAGGAGGAGTTGCCCGCCCAGCTCTGCGCCTTCACGCACGGCGTGATGCAGGCGTGGGCCGGCCAGCGCCCCGGCTACTACGACCTCGTCCACTCCCACTACTGGCTCTCCGGCCATGTCGGCTGGCTCGCCGCCCAGCGCTGGGGCGTCCCGCTCGTCCACGCCATGCACACCATGGCGAAGGTCAAGAACGCGGCGCTCGCGGCGGGCGACACCCCCGAGCCGGCGGCCCGCGTCATCGGCGAGACCCAGATCGTCGACGCGGCGAACCGGCTGATCGCCAACACCGCCGAGGAGGCGGACGAGCTCGTCCGCTTCTACGACGCCGATCCCGGCTCCGTCGCCGTCGTCCACCCCGGGGTCAACCTGGACCGCTTCAGCCCCGCCGACGGGCGGGCCGCGGCACGGGCCCGCCTCGGACTGCCGAAGGACGCCCTGATCCCGCTCTTCGCGGGCCGCATCCAGCCGCTGAAGGCCCCCGATGTGCTGCTGCGGGCGGTCGCCGTGCTGCTGGACCGCGACCCCACGCTGCGCTCCCGGATGGTCGTACCGGTCGTCGGCGGCCCGAGCGGCAGCGGGCTGGCCAAGCCGGAGGGGCTGCAGAAGCTGGCGGCGCGGCTGGGCATCGCCGATGTCGTACGGTTCCAGCCGCCGGTCGGGCAGGAGCGGCTCGCCGACTGGTTCCGGGCCGCTTCCGTGCTGGTCATGCCCTCGCACAGCGAGTCCTTCGGCCTGGTCGCCATCGAGGCGCAGGCGGCGGGCACCCCCGTCGTCGCGGCAGCCGTGGGCGGTCTCCCGGTGGCGGTGCGGGACGGCGTCAGCGGCATCCTGATACCCGGGCACGACCCGCAGGCGTACGCACAGGCGCTGGCCCGGTTCGCCGATGCGCCGGAACTGGTCGCCCGGATGGGTGCGGCGGCCGCCGCGCACGCCCAGGGCTTCGGCTGGGACACCGCCGCCTCCGCGACCGCCGACGTGTACACGGCTGCGATGCACGAACACCGCCGTCGCGTACGCCCGCTCCATGCCTGACGTACGCTCGCACCATGGCTGACGTACCCGACGGAGCGGCACCGACCGAAGCGGCGACGACGCAGGTCGCGCAGGTCATCGAGGCGACCCTGAGGGACGCCGGGCTCGCATGGGAGAGCCCCGGGCCGGGCGACTACGTGGTCACACTTCCCGGCACGCGCAAGCTGTCCACCACTTGCTCGCTGCGCGTCGGCAAGCACTCGCTCTCCCTCAACGCCTTCGTCGTACGCCACCCGGACGAGAACGACGCCGCGGTCCACCGCTGGCTGCTGGAGCGCAACCTCCGCCTCTTCGGGGTGAGTTACGCGATCGACGGGCTCGGCGACATCTATCTGGCCGGCAAGCTGCCGCTCTCCGTGGTCACCCCGCAGGAGCTGGACCGGCTGCTCGGCACGGTCCTCGAAGCGGCCGACGGTTCCTTCAACACCCTGCTGGAGCTGGGCTTCGCGAGCTCGATCCGCAAGGAGTACGAGTGGCGGGTGGCGCGCGGCGAATCCACCCGGAACCTGGACGCGTTCACACACCTGACCCAGCGCCCGGCCGAGCGCAGCAGCTGACCGACCCCGCCTGAACATTCCCCGGCGCACGCCTATTTCGTCGCGCCGGGGCACCGTGGCATGCTCGCCGCCGATGCAGACGTGAACGTTGTTCACATGGGTGAGACCAGGCTCGGATTCATGGTGATCAGCGCGATCAACGAGTACGGCCCACCTGAGGCGCCGTGGCCGCCCCATCCGTACGAGGGCCAGCGGGCACTGGCCGACTGAGGCCGGCAGGGGCCGGCGCCGCAGCTCAACCCCCGGTCCGCAGCGCCGACTCCACGTCCGCCAGGGCCGATTCGAGCTGTGGGGCGACATGCGTCCACGCCCAGTCCAGGTCCTCCTGGGGAGCGCGGCGCGGGACGGTCTCCACCAGCATGATCAGGTAGAGGTAGCAGCGGTAGAGCGCGAGCCGCAGCCGCACCGACGCGTCGAACACCACCGGTCGCCCGCTGCCCTCCGCGTACCCGGCGAGGAAGTCCTCGTCCTGCTCCATGTCCCCGAACAGGGCGAGTGATACGAAGTCGGCGACCGGGTCGCCCCAGAACATCCGCTCGCCGTCGATGATCCCGCCGATGCTCCGCGCCCCCGGCCCGCCGTCGACGAGGATGTTGCCCCGCCACAGGTCGAAGTGGACCAGGGCGGGGCGCGCGACGTCGTCGAGCACCGGCGACGCGGCGGCGAGCAGGGCACGGATCCCGGCCGTCGGGCGCGGCAGCCGGGCCCGGTGGCTGTCCGCGTCGGCGAGGACGGCGTCGGTCATCGCGGTGAACGCCTGCCGCCAGGTCGGGGCCAACGGGCCCACCGCCAGGGAGGGATAGCCGAAGCCGGCCGGGGCGGTGACGGCATGCAGCCGGGCGGCGATCCGCCCCAGGTCGTTGCGGAGCCGGCGCTCTTCCGCAGCGGACAGCGAGCCGGGAGCGAACTCGCTCCAGGGCAGGCCCGGACAGGCCGACATGATCACGTACGGGCCGGTGGGCGCGGCCGGGTCGAGCTCGCTGTGCAGGACGCGGGGGACCGGAGCCGAACCGTCCGCCAAGGCGTGGAACGTGGCCTCGTTGACCAGCAGATCGCGCTCGTAGCCCATCAGCGTTCCGGGTGTCGTGGGCGGCGGTATCTTCACCACCCAGTCGCTGCCGTCCGTGAGCCTCACCCGGGAGACCGTGTTGAACGTGCCTCCGGTGAGCGGTGCGCACGCGGCGATCCGGTCCTCCGTCAGACCGACGGAGCGGAGGACGGCCTGGGTTGTTCCGTCAGCCTGCATGGGGTGATCGCACCTCTGTGTCGGATTCCGGACCCGGCGTGAGCTTGCTGTGCCGGACAGCGCATTCACAGGATGATCACGGCGCCGTCACGATCACATCGCGTACCCGACTTGATTGATCATCAAACCATTTTCCGCTCATAGAGTGAGCAAACCGAAGACCCTGCTCAGAGAGACGGACCGGACCATGCGTTCCACCGCCATACGCCGTACCGCTGTTGCCGCCACCGCGGTGTCCCTGGCCCTGCTCGCCACCGCGTGCGGCGGCGGCTCGGACTCCGGTTCCGGGGACAAGGGGGCGGACGCCAAGGGCAAGGAGTCCGCGGCCGCCGCGCCCGCGGCCAAGGCGCTGAGCGCCGCCGAACTGGAGAAGGCCGCGCTGACCCAGGGCGACGTCAAGGGCCACAAGATCTCCAAGGCCGCTGCCAAGGACACGATCTCCGTCGACGACATCAAGGTCGAGAAGGAGGTCTGCGCCCCGCTCGCCAACGCGCTGATGGGTGCGCAGGTCGGCGAGCCGGGCGCCTTCACCAAGCGCACGGTCGTCAGCGAGCCGAAGAAGAGCAACCTGGAGAAGCAGGACAGCGGGGACGCCGAGGAGGCGTTCAAGGCGGCGTTCGACATCACGACGACGCAGCTGGCCCTCGGCTCGTACGACGGCAAGGGCGCGCAGGAGTCGGTCGCCTCGCTGCGCACCGCGGCCACCGAGTGCGCCGGCGGCTTCGAGTTCACGGCGGCCGGCGAGAAGCAGAAGGTCACCAAGATCACCGAGGAGCAGGTCAAGGGCGGCGAGGAGTCGGCCGCCTGGACCGTGCAGCTGGAACAGGGCGGGGAGAAGGGCGAGCTCAAGCTCGTCGCCATGCGCCAGGGCGCCTCGTTCGCCTCGTTCTCCTCGCTGAACCTGGCCGCGATGGGCGGCGGCGGGGACTTCGAGCTGCCGACCGCGGTGATCGAGGCGCAGGCCGCGAAGCTGGCCTGACGCCTGCCGGTGCGGGACGTGGGGCGTGGGGCGTACGAGTCCACGGCGCCCCCGCCGGTTCGTAGGACTTGCCGTACGGTCCGCACCGGCCGGTGCGGCCGGTGCGGCCGGCTCCGGGATGTGCCGGGCCCGCTGCCGGTTCAGGGCAGCGGGACGAGCCTCACCACGGTGACGATCAGGACGGTCCCGGAGACGTAATAGAGCACGATCGCCCCGGCGACCGTCGCCTCGCGGCGGTCGTGCTCGTTCTTGACGGCCGACGACCCGTGTCCGTACGGGTCGAGGCCCAGGGTGCGTGCCATCTCGGCGCGGAATCTCTCGCCGTCGCGCATCTTGGCCAGGGAGTCGTCGGCGGGCGGTGCGTAGGAGATGCGGTAGCTCAAGCGACGGTCCGCCTCTCGGCCTCGTCCTGTGCCAGCCGGTCCAGGATCCGCTCGGCCTCGGGATCGGGTACGGCCTCCAGCATCCAGTGCCGCATCACGGCCTGGATCTCGTGCACCCCCGCCTCGTTGATGGCGCGGTCGAACTCCTCGCGCCGCTCCTCGGGCAGCGTGGCCCGGATGGCCGGAATGCTGTTGGGCACGTCGACCTCTGCGCCGCCGACGAAGGTTTTCAGGGGCTCGCCCATGGTTGCTCTCCCCGCTCTCCTTGCTCTCTTCGCACGGCCCGTCCGGTCGGCTTCGCCCTTGCGAGGGCCGGTACTCGGGCCACCGTAACGCCGGTGCCGACGGCGGACACGGAACCCACGCGATACGTTCGCCGCGTGACAGCGACATCGTGGGACATATTGCTGATCGGTGGCGCCTCGGGCGTCGGAAAGAGCCGGGCGGCGGCCCAACTGGCCGCTGAATCGGATGAGTCGAAGGGGTTCGTGGTCGAGTTCGACGACGTGGTCAGCGCCGTCGGGGCCATGACGACGGCCGAACACCACCCCGCACTCCACCACTTCGAGGGCATCCCCGACGCGGCGCGGCTCACCGTCGAGCAGGTGCTGGACCTTCAGATCGCCACCGCCAGGGCCCTCGAACCCGCGGTGCTGGGCGTGGTCCGCAACCGGCTCACCGTCGACGTATCCGCCGTGATCGAGGGCGACTACCTCACCCCGGCCGCCGCGGCGGAAGCCGTCCGCGAGGGACGGGCGGCCGGCCGCCGGGTGCGGGCGGTGTTCCTGCACGAGCAGGACCCGGAACAGATCCTCGCCAACTACACCGCCAGGGAACCCGGCAGCGGCGAACAGCGCCACCGCGCACAGGTCAGCGCCGCGTACTCGCACTGGCTGTCCCGCCAGGCCGCCCGGCACGGACTGCCGGTGGTCGAATGCCGCCCCTGGACCGGCCTCGCGGGGCGCGTGGAACGGGCGTTGGGGCAGTACGGGCCGGTGATGTCAGACCCCGCACCTACGCTCGGACCATGAGCGTCTCCATCTACTACAGCGCCCGCCGGGCACAGCCGCTGACCGCCGCCGAGTCGGCCGCCGTCGAGCACGTGGTCGCCGCGCGCGCCCGGTCGTTCCCGTACGACGACGAGGAGAGCCTGTACTTGTACGGCGGTGACCACAACGAGGACGACCAGATCATCGCCGGCTCCACGAAACTGCCGCGCGACCCCGGCCGGTGGCTGCCGGTGACAGCCCATGTGCTCGACTCCGTCACCGAGTTGCGCCACGCCGTCGGGGGAGCCGAGTGGCACGTCCACATCGACGACGTCGACGTCCCGTGGGACGAGACGGAGGGGTACGCCCTGCCGGGCATGCGCGACGAGGCACTCGCGGCCGAGCTCGGCGGACTGTGCGACAACCCGGGCGAACAGCCCGGGTGAGGGGAAGCGAGGAAACCGGGAACCCCCTGCCCGCGGGGCAACCGCGGGCAGGGGGCACGTCATGAGCGTCGGGAGTCTCCGGCGCTGGTTACTTCTCCTTGCCCTGGGTCTTGCTGCCGATCCTGGAGACCAGGGTTTTCGCAGGTCCGGACGGTTCCGATGCCCCGAGAGGTGGTTGGCACCGGTCCGAGGCCATCGCGGGTTGTCCTCGGACGGCCCACAGACGGCCCGGCAGACGCCTTGCGACCCTTCTGATCCGCAGCTCCGGCCAGAAGGTCGGCGACGGCCATACCGGCTACTACGAGGCCCCTGAGAGACGGTAGCGGACGGGGACGGTTGCTGTGGTTGCGGTACTGCGCTGCTGTACGCCTACTTTGAAGGGGCGCTCCTGCCGCTCCGGCGAGCCGTCCCGCGATAGACCACCCAGAGGCTGACCAGGACCAGCAGCGCTCCGCCGATTGGCCAACCCGCGGATCCGCCGGCACGGTAATCCCTGATGCCGATCGCAAGCAGGAGTGCGGCCAGGCCCAACCCTGCCCAGTCGAGGGCCTTGTTCAATCTCTCGGGAACCGAAGGATCATTCACATTCTGATCCTTACAGGCGCTTGTGTCCTCCACCAGATGCGAGCGCACATCAGGCGCAGTCCAACGGCGATTGTCGTCCGTCAGGTGAATGACCCGCCGGACCCGCGACGCCGGGAGAACCGGGGCGGGAGCTTTGCTGTGACCGCGTAGGTTCACGTTCACCGGGTGCGCCCGGTCGCCATTCCGTCCCCGATCGCCGACGGGCTGTTCCTCGGCCCGTCGGCGATCACATGTGACACGCGTCACGGGAACCCGCGGTGAGGTGCCGGACAGCTGAGGGGGGTGAGCACACACATGCGTACCCGGATACGGGCCGGGGAATCGAGCGCGTTCGCGGAGCTGTACGACAGCTACGCCCGCACGGTTTACAACCATGCGTTCCGGCTGACCGCTGACTGGGCAACGGCCGAGGACGTGATGGCCGCGACGTTCATGGAGGCCTGGCGACTGCGTCACAAGGTCGACCCCGAAGGCGGCTCGTTGCGGCTCTGGCTGCTCGGCATCGCCACCAACACCGCACGCAACCAGACCCGGAGCAATCGGCGCTACCGGGCCGCGGCCGGTGCCGCCGCCCGGGCCGAGATGGCGGTGCCGGACCACGCCGAGGAGGTCGCGGGCCGGGTCGACGACCGGCGGCGCCTCGCCGCCGCACTCACCGCGCTGGCCGCGCTGCGAAGACCGGAGCGCGAGGTCCTCACCCTCTGCCTGTGGGAGGGCCTGGAGTACACGGCCGCCGCCGAGACGCTCGGAATCCCGGTCGGCACAGTCCGTTCCCGCCTCTCCCGGGCCCGCGCGAAGCTGCGCAAGCTCGCCGACACCGAACTGGCCTCGGCGGCAACCGGATCGGTGAAAAGAAATCGGGAACCCGTGGCAGGTCTCGGACAGATAAGAGGCGATCGCAGAACCGCGATCCGGCCCGTACAGGAAGGAATCCGATGAACGCGAACCCGTCCCGGCAGAGCCCGGCCGAGTGGGAGGAGAGCGCACAGCTGCTCCCGCTGACGACTCGCGAACTTCCGCCGGGCCGTCACCAGTTCCACAAGGAGCAACTGATGACCCGGATCCAGCAAGAAGAAGAACGTACCGCGACGGCAGCCGCCGCCGAGCCGAAGACGCGGCGCTTCACGATGCCGCGCCGCGCCTTCGTCGTACCCGCGATGGCATGCGCCCTGGCCGGGGCGGTCGTCGTGGGAGCCTCGATGTTCAACTCGGGCGGCGAGGGCACACGGGTGGCCGGCGGGTCGGTCCCGACCACGTCGGCCGGCGGGGCCGCCACCAAGGGCGTGCCCCAGTTGCTCGACCAGATTTCGCTGGCGGCGGCCGAGGTGCCCGACCCGAAGGCGGGCCAGTACGTCTACATCGAGTCGAAGGCGACCTCCACCGGCGTGGGCGTCGACGGCCCCGGCAAGCCCAGCGTGATCCACCACAAGCTGCACAAGCGTCAGGTCTGGAATTCTCTCGACGGTACCAAGGGGTGGCTGATCGACCCGGTCGCCAACAAGATCCCCGGGGGCCAGAGCCTGGACGACATCGACGACGGGCGGGCCGTCGAACCGAAGGACCCGATTAACGGGGCGTCTTACAACGACCTGGCCAAGCTGCCCACCGACCCCGACAAGCTGCTGCAGATGATCTACAAGGAGACCAAGGGCCAGGGCAGGAACCCCGACCAGCAGGCCTTCGCAACCATCGGCGACCTGCTCACCGAGAGCTACCCGCCGGCCGAGCTCTACTCCGCCCTGTTCAAGGCCGCCGCGAAGATCCCCGGGGTCGTGGTGGTGGACGACGCGGTGGACGCGGCGGGCCGGCACGGGGTTGCGGTGGCCCGGCAGGACGCCGGTGTGCGCGAAGAGTGGATCTTCGACAAGAAGACCCATGTCTACCTGGGCACCCGCACCGTTGTGGTCGAGGACAGTGGCCTCCACAAGCGCGGCACGGTGCTGGGCACCAGCGCCATCATGAAGCGGGCCTTCGTCGACGACATCAAGCAGACCCCGACCGAGAAGGGCTGAGGGCTGAGGGCTTGAGGGCTTGATGGCTCCCGCCTTCGCTTCCCCGGGGCCCCGGAGGTCTCTTCCCCGAGGTCTCCGGGGGGCCTCTCCCTTTCTGCCGCAGGGTGACGTCGCCCTGGTTGTCATCGATGACGGCCACATAGGGGAGCGCAGTGCCAGCCGTCCGCCATCCGCCAGAACACGACCGTTCCATGTGTCCACGGTCCTCCGGTCAGGACGGGTTCGTCTTCCGTCCAGTAAAGGGCACTGGATCGCGCTTCGTCCCATCGTTCGCTCGGTGGGGCCCCGACCTTTCGAAGGGCATCGACGACGACTGTGACGTACTGGCACATCTCAGCGTGTCCCAGGAGTGCTGCGTCCTTCACGGCGGCCATCCCTGTCCGTCTCTCTTGCGTGTCGGCCTTCGGAGCGGGGTGTGCCGTGTGGAGAAGCCAGGATGACGCCTGACGGCCCAGGGACGGCCCCAGCACAGCGACAAGCCCCCTACTCGCGGAGAAACCGCAGGTAGGGGGCTCGTCCGGAGCGTCAGGCGCTTCCGGCGCTGCTTACTTCTTCTTGCCCTGGTTCTTCACGGCCTCGATGGCGGCCTTCGCCGCGTCCGGGTCGAGGTACGTGCCGCCCGGCTTCAGGGGGCGGAAGTCGGCGTCCAGCTCGTAGACGAGCGGGATGCCGGTCGGGATGTTCAGGCCCGCGATGTCGGCGTCGGAGATGCCGTCGAGGTGCTTGACCAGGGCCCGGAGGCTGTTGCCGTGGGCGGCGACCAGGACGGTCCGGCCGTCGAGGAGGTCCGGGACGATGCCGTCGTACCAGTACGGCAGCATGCGGGCGACGACGTCCTTGAGGCACTCGGTGCGCGGGCGCAGCTCCGGCGGGATCGTCGCGTAGCGCGGGTCGGCGCTCTGCGAGAACTCGGTGCCGTCCTCCAGGGCGGGCGGCGGGGTGTCGTAGGAGCGGCGCCAGAGCATGAACTGCTCCTCGCCGAACTCGGCGAGCGTCTGCGCCTTGTCCTTGCCCTGCAGGGCGCCGTAGTGGCGCTCGTTCAGCCGCCAGGTGCGGTGGACCGGGATCCAGTGGCGGTCCGCGGACTCCAGCGCGAGCTGCGCGGTGCGGATGGCGCGCTTCTGGAGGGAGGTGTGCAGCACATCGGGGAGCAGACCGGCGTCCTTGAGCAGCTCACCGCCGCGGACTGCCTCCTTCTCGCCCTTCTCCGTGAGGTTGACGTCCACCCAGCCGGTGAACAGGTTCTTCGCGTTCCATTCGCTCTCGCCGTGGCGGAGGAGGATCAGCTTGTACGGTGCGTCGGCCATGGGCCCGAGCGTAATCGAACCCGTACGGGCTTCGTACGGCCGGTCACAGGGTGGACAGGGCGGGCAGGGCGGGCAGGGCGGGCAGGACGGACGGGACGGACAGGGCGGACAGGGCGGACGGGGCGGGCTCGGCGGGCGGCCGGGAGCGGGACGATTGACGGCCGGCGTCAATTGAGTGGCGGACCGGAATCCAGGATTCGTAACGTTCGGACAGCAGCAGGGCCGCTTACCCACCGCGTCCGTTCCGTACTTCCCTGGGGGGATTCCGTATGTCTGTCGCCGGTCTCGGACGGGCCGCCCGCGAATCCGTGTCCGGGCTCCCCAGACAGTTCTGGTGGCTGTGGACCAGCACGCTGGTCAACCGCCTCGGCGGCTTCGTCGCCACGTTCATGGCGCTCTACCTGACCCTGGACCGGGGCTACTCGGCCTCGTACGCCGGCCTGGTCGCCGCGCTGCACGGGCTCGGCGGGGTCGTCTCCTCGCTCGGGGCGGGGGTGATGACCGACCGGCTCGGCCGCCGGCCCACCATGCTCATCGCACAGACGTCGACGGCCGTGTCCGTGGCCGTGCTCGGGTTCATGGTCCACCCGGTGGCGATCGCGGCGGTCGCCTTCCTCGTCGGCATGGCCAGCAACGCGTCGCGGCCCGCCGTGCAGGCGATGATGGCCGACATCGTCCGGCCCGAGGACCGGGTGCGGGCCTTCTCGCTCAACTACTGGGCCATCAACCTCGGCTTCGCCGTCTCGTCGGCCGGTGCCGGGTTCGTCGCCGAGTACAGCTATCTCGCCGGGTTCCTCGGAGAGGCCGCGATGACGCTGGCCTGCGCCGTGGTCGTCTTCATGAAGGTGCCCGAGACACGGCCGGACAAGCCGGTGGTGTCCGGGCGCGCGGTCGACGACGGTGCGGAGGAGGTCCGGCTCTCCACGGTGCTGCGCGACGGTCGGTTCATGAGCGTCGTCGGGCTGTCCTTCGTCATCGCCCTGATCTTCCAGCAGGGGTACGTGGGGCTGCCGGTGGCCATGGGGGCCGACGGGTTCTCCAGCTCCGACTTCGGCACCGCGGTCGCCGTCAACGGGGTGCTGATCGTGGTGCTCCAGATCCCCGTCACCCGCTTCATCCAGCACCGCGACCCGCGCCGGCTGCTCGTCGTGTCGTCGCTGCTGGCGGGGTACGGGTTCGGGCTGACCGTGTTCGCCGGGTCGGTCGCGGTCTACGCGCTGACCATCTGCGTCTGGACGGTCGCCGAGATCGTCAACTCGCCGATCCAGAGCAGTCTGGTCGTCCGGCTGTCGCCGGCCCGGGGCCGCGGCCGCTACCAGGGCATGTACACGATGTCGTGGTCCGCGGCCGCGCTGATCGCGCCGCTGATGTCGGGCCTGGTGATCGACCGCTTCGGGGCCGAGTGGCTGTGGGGCGCCTGCGCCGTGCTGGGGACCGGGGCCGCGCTGGGGTACTGGCTGCTGATGCGGAACCTTCCGGGCCGGGAGAACCTTCCGGGCCGGGACGGCGCGGCGACCGAGGTCGGCCGAGGCACGTCCGAGGCCGACCGGGTCGCGGAGAGCGGCGGGGGAGAGCCCGCTCCGGGGGCCGAGGCCGCCGTCGAGCGGACGGTCTGAGAGCCGCCTCCCCGTACGCGTCGCCCCGCACACGGCGTCGCCCCGCACACGGCGTCCCACGCACCCGCCCAGCACGCGTCGCCCCGCACATACACGCCGCCCCGCACACGGCGGCGCCCCGCGCGGAGACGAACTGCCCCGCGCGGGGCGCACTCGGGCCTGTCCGGCGGATCAGGGCCGGACAGGCCCCCGGCATACCGTTGCGGCCGGTCAGCCGCAGCAGCCACCGCACTGGCACGGGGCCCCGGACTGGCAGCCGCAGCCGCAGCCCGAGCCGCAGCCGCAGGCGCCGAGCAGGGTCAGGCGCACCACCTCGGCGGGCGCCTCCTGCTGGGGGTCGGTAGTGGGGGAATCGGCCATGGTTCCTCCTCAAGGCATACAACAGGGCCGTACGCCACAAGGACGCGCGTACGACCGGGGCGTACGGACAAAGGCGTGCCGCCCCACCCCATTGGATGCCCACACCGGCGGGCGCATCAACGGCGCATGCGCGCAGAAACACTTGTGCGACCCGATGCGCCCATGTGCGCCTACGCGCCCTCCACCGGCGTCTGCTGCTGGATCTCGTCGGCGTACTCGCCCGTCACCAGGTAGACGACCCGCTTGGCGACCGACACCGCGTGGTCCGCGAAGCGCTCGTAGTAGCGGCCGAGCAGGGTCACGTCGACGGCTGTCTCGATGCCGTGCTTCCAGCGGTCGTCCATCAGGTGCTGGAAGAGCGTGCGGTGCAGCAGGTCCATCTCGTCGTCGTCCTGCTCCAGCTGGAGCGCCAGATCGACGTCCTTGGTGACGATCACCTCGGCGGCCTTGGCCATCAGGCGCTGCGCCAGCTGCCCCATCTCCAGAATGGTGGCGTGCAGGTCGTGCGGCACCGCCGACTGCGGGAACCGCAGCCGGGCCAGCTTGGCGACGTGCTGGGCGAGGTCGCCCGAGCGCTCCAGGTCGGCGCTCATCCGCAGGGAGGTGACCACGATGCGCAGATCCGTCGCCACGGGCTGCTGGCGTGCGAGCAGGGCGATGGCCCGCGCCTCCAGGTCGTGCTGCAGGTCGTCGACCTTCTGGTCGGCGGCGATCACGCTCTCCGCGAGCTTGAGATCGGCATCGAGCATGGACGTCGTCGCCCGGCCGATCGCCGACCCGACGAGACGGGCCATCTCGACCAGCCCCTCGCCGATCGAGTCGAGTTCCTCGTGGTACGCGTCACGCATGGAAGTCCCTCTCCAGTCCTCTGTGTAAGGCCGGGGCACGGTTCGAACCCCACGCTGCCACCCTGAGTGGTGTACGCGTCGGCTTCCGGCCGCCCAAGTGAACCAACATTTGCCCCTCGGTGAACTCTGGGCGACGAGTGTTCGGATACGCACTCGGATGGCTGGGAGAGTCCTCTCGGACCCGCATAACCTTGACGTATGGACGTGAACGCGGCTGTCGCCGCAGCTGCGGCGATCGGCGGTGCGTGTACCGGCGTGATCGCCATGCTCGCGTTCCGCTGGAGCGAGCGCGACCAGAGGAAGCCGACGCGGACCTCCATGCGGCCCGACAGCAACGCGCCCCTGCCGCCCGGGGTGGACACGGTCCTTTCCGTGCTCAGCTCCTCGGCGGTCGTGCTCGACGAGAGCGACAGCGTGGTCAAGGCCAGCTCCGCCGCCTATGCGCTGGGACTGGTCAGGGGCGGACGGCTCGCCGTCGACGCGATGCTGAACATGGCCAGGGACACCCGGCGCGACGGCGAGATACGCCAGGTCGAACTGGATCTTCCCCGGCGCGGTACGGGCCGGGGCGAGGCCCTCGCGGTCTCCGCCCGGGTCGCCCCGCTCGGCTCCCGGCTGGTGCTCCTGCTGGTCGAGGACCTCACCGAGGCCCGCCGGATAGAAGCGGTACGGCGCGACTTCGTCGCCAATGTCAGCCACGAACTCAAGACCCCGGTCGGCGCGCTCTCGCTGCTCTCGGAGGCCGTGATGGACGCCTCCGACGACCCGGAGGCGGTGGAACGCTTCGCGGGCCGGATGCAGGTCGAGGCGACCCGGCTGACCAACCTCGTACAGGAGATCATCGACCTCTCGCGGGTGCAGAACGACGACCCGCTGGAGGACGCCGAACCGGTCCGGGTGGACGAGCTGGTGGCCGAGGCCATCGACCGCTGCCGCCAGCAGGCCGGCTCGAAGCAGATCACCATGGCTGCGGGCGGCACCGCGGAGCTCCGTATCTGGGGCAACCGCGGCCAGCTCGCCGCGGCGCTCGGCAACCTCGTCGAGAACGCCGTCAACTACAGCCCCGCCCGCACCCGAGTGGGCATCGCCGCCAGGCGACTGTCCGTGCCGGGCGGGGACCAGATCGAGATCGCCGTGACCGACCAGGGCATCGGCATCTCGGAGAAGGACCGCGAGCGGGTCTTCGAACGCTTCTACCGCGTCGACCCGGCCCGCTCACGGGCCACCGGTGGCACCGGCCTCGGCCTCGCCATCGTGAAGCACGTGGCCGCCTCGCACGGCGGGGAGGTCACCGTCTGGAGCTCGGAGGGCCAGGGCTCCACCTTCACCCTGCGGCTGCCCGAAGCGGGCTCCGTACGGGAACGGGACCGCAGTTCGGACGGACCGCCCGTCGTCAAAGGCGACGAGGGCCCCCGTGGACCCGCTCACCCCGACACCCTTGAACCATTCCCTGCCCCGGAGGTCCTTCCGTGACCCGAGTGCTCGTCGTCGAGGATGAGGAATCCTTCAGCGACGCCCTGTCCTACATGCTCCGCAAGGAGGGCTTCGAGGTCGCCATCGCGGCCACGGGCCCGGACGGGCTTGACGAGTTCGAGCGCAACGGCGCCGACCTCGTGCTGCTCGACCTGATGCTGCCGGGCCTGCCCGGCACGGAGGTCTGCCGTCAGCTGCGCAGCAGGTCCAATGTCCCCGTGATCATGGTCACGGCGAAGGACAGCGAGATCGACAAGGTCGTCGGCCTGGAAATAGGAGCCGACGACTACGTGACCAAGCCGTTCTCCTCGCGGGAGCTGGTCGCCCGGATCCGCGCGGTGCTGCGCCGCCGGGGCGAGCCGGAGGAGGTCACGCCGGCCGCCCTGGAGGCGGGCCCGGTGCGGATGGACGTGGACCGCCACGTCGTCACGGTCGCCGGCGGCAAGGTCGACCTCCCGCTCAAGGAGTTCGACCTGCTGGAGATGCTGCTGCGCAACGCGGGCCGGGTCCTGACCCGCATGCAGCTGATCGACCGGGTGTGGGGCGCGGACTACGTGGGCGACACCAAGACCCTCGACGTCCACGTCAAGCGGCTGCGCGCCAAGATCGAGCCCGACCCGGGTGCTCCCCGCTTCCTGGTGACGGTGCGGGGCCTGGGGTACAAGTTCGAGCCGTAGACCCCCGGGTACGCGAACGGCGGAGGGCGCCCCCCGAAAAAAAGGGGGGCGCCCTCCGCCGTTCGTCCGCGTATCGGCGCGTCATGCGCCCGCGTGCGGTTCGCGTGCGGTCAGTTCGACTCCGCCGAGGCGGACGCGGCGTCACTCGGGGTGGTCTTGTCGCTCCCCGACTCTCCCGGGGCGCCGGCGCCCTCCGGTGCGCCGGAGGCGGAGTCGGTCGGAGTCGACTCGGCCGACTGCTGCGGAGCCACCGGCAGCGTGCTGGGGCCGAAGTCCGTGAAGTAGCTCTCCGCCGGCACGACGGCCGCGTTGAGCGGGACCTCGCCGGCCGAGCTGAACTTGAAGACGACGGGCTGCATATTGCCCGCCTTGGCGGCCTCGCGGCTGTTCTCGATCACGGCGGCGGCGTTGCCCTTGCCGCCGAGGACCACCGAGCCGCCGGCCGGGACCACGACCTGTCCGGAGCCCTTGGCGGCGTGCAGCTGGACCGAGGCGCTCGAACCCGGCAGCGTGACTGCTTCCAGGGTCTGCGGCTTCGTGCCGTTGTTGAACAGCGTCGCGGAGACGACGGCCGGGCCCTCGGCGGTGAGCTCGGGCTGGGTGATGACGTTCGCGTTCTGGATGCTGATGTCACCGATGGTGGTGGCAGCAGAGTCCGGCCTGACCTTGAGCGTCGCTGCGTCATTGCCCGCACCGCACGCGGTGAGCGAGGCGATCGAGAAAACGATGGCTGTGGCGGCGAGGGCGCCGTGTCGAAGGCTGCGGCTCACGGCGGCGGCAACTCCTTGAACGTTCGGACTGCGGACGGGAGGTGGGCGACGTAAAGCCGCCCTAAGGGTGTGTCAGCGGCCTTAGGCTACCGAGCCGCCCTACCCGCCTCGCACCCGACCCGCCCCTACGGCGTCTCGTTTGGATCAGGCCGGGCCTGCGGATCCGGTAATGGGCGGAGTGCCGCGCATGCGGAAACGGGCCGACAGGTGCCGTTCACATATCACCGGTGATCAATTCATGGAGCGTGGCGCATTCTGTGCGCATAACCGATCGCGCGGGGCCGTTGATCAATTCCATTGATCAACGGCACTTACCTCCGTACGGGTGATCGATCTCCGAACGGAGTACGGAAAGTTCACCATCTGGAATCCGGCAAAACGGGACGTTCGACCCCTTTGGAGGGTGGTTCGGATGTGTGCGACGTGTGTGTTTCGCCCTGCCCGCACAACCGCTCCGACCTGCGAATACCACCCTCCGAGAACCTTCCGCAGCACGTGCGTGTTGCTGTTGTCAAGCCCCGAGATATGCCCTGACCTGCGAAAACGCCATTCAGGAGAAGCAGTTCTCGTGTTACCCTTGATAGCCACGGAAGGGGTACCTGTCACATGACGTTCAAGGTTGGCGACACCGTGGTCTATCCCCATCACGGGGCCGCGCTGATCGAGGCTATCGAAACTCGCCAGATCAAAGGCGTGGACAAGACCTACTTGGTGCTCAAGGTCGCCCAGGGCGACTTGACGGTTCGTGTGCCGGCGGACAATGCGGAGTTCGTGGGTGTGCGCGACGTGGTCGGGCAGGAGGGACTGGACCGGGTCTTCGAGGTGCTTCGCGCGCCGTATGCCGAAGAGCCGACGAACTGGTCCCGGCGCTACAAGGCAAATCTCGAGAAGCTCGCCTCCGGCGATGTCATCAAGGTCGCCGAAGTGGTTCGCGACCTGTGGCGTCGTGAGCGCGAGCGTGGACTCTCCGCAGGCGAGAAGCGCATGCTTGCCAAGGCTCGCCAGATTCTGGTGAGCGAGCTCGCTCTCGCGGAGAACACGAACGAAGACAAGGCCGAGGCTCTGCTCGACGAGGTTCTCGCGTCCTGAACCGGCTTGTGCCGTGTCGTAATCAATATGCCGCGGTGCCCGCTGACAACCGTATTCACGGTATGTCGTCGGGCGCCGCGGCATGTCTGAACCAGGCCGCGGCGTGTCTCATTTCTGACGCGGCCTGTCCGGATTACGTCTCGACTCACCGATGCGTTGGCCTCATCGGTGATACCCCCGATACGTTGCTCGCGATCTTGTGTAGCCGATCCCGAGCGGCCGGTGCGGCTTGTCCGAATCGACCGGTTGTCACGGAAAGGGCCCGGTCGAGTCGGGGCGTGGCGCCCGGCTCGCTTCTGGCCATACCCACGTCGGCTGTGGAAACAAACATGCCGAAGCTTCGGAGTGCAACCGATGTCTGATCAATCGCGTCCGTACCGCACCGCCGCCGTGATTCCCGCAGCCGGCCGCGGTGTACGGCTCGGTCCGGGCGCCCCCAAGGCGCTCCGCGCGCTGAGCGGAACGCCCATGCTCATCCACGCGGTCCGGGCCATGGCGGCATCCCGTTCCGTCTCCCTGGTCGTCGTCGTCGCGCCGCCGGACGGCGCCCCCGAGGTCAAGAACCTGCTCGACGAGCACGCCCTGCCCGAGCGCACCGACTACCTCGTCGTGCCCGGCGGCGACACCCGCCAGGAATCCGTACGGCTCGGCCTCGACGCGCTGCCGGAAGGCATCTCCGCCGTACTCGTCCATGACGCGGCGCGCCCGCTGGTGCCGGTCGACACGGTGGACGCGGTGATCGAGGCGGTACGCGACGGGGCGCCCGCCGTCGTCCCCGCGCTGCCGCTGGCCGACACCGTCAAGGAGGTCGAGCCCGGTGCGCCGGGGGAGCCGGAGCCGGTGCTCGGGACGCCCGTGCGGGCCAGGCTGCGTGCCGTGCAGACCCCGCAGGGCTTCGACCGCGACACGCTCGTACGGGCGCACGCCACCGTCGCCGTCAGCGGTGAGGGCGCGACGGACGACGCGGGCATGGTGGAGCAGCTCGGGGCGCCCGTCGTGGTCGTACCCGGGCACGAAGAGGCGTTCAAGGTGACCCGGCCGCTGGATCTGGTGCTGGCCGAGGCGGTACTCGCACGCAGGAGGGCGAACGATGGCTTCTGAGGAACGGACCGGTCCTGTGATCCCGCAGGTCGGGATCGGTACCGACATCCACGCCTTCGAAGAGGGCCGCGAGCTGTGGTGCGCGGGGCTGCGGTGGGAGGGCGAGGGGCCGGGTCTGGCCGGGCACTCGGACGCCGACGTCGTCGCGCACGCCGCGTGCAACGCCCTTTTCTCGGCCGCCGGGCTCGGCGACCTCGGGCAGCACTTCGGAACCGGGCGGCCCGAGTGGTCCGGCGCCGCCGGTGTGACCCTGCTGACCGAGGCGGCGCGGATCGTGCGGGCCGAGGGCTTCGAGATCGGCAACGTCGCCGTCCAGGTCGTGGGCGCACGGCCGAAGATCGGCAAGCGACGCGACGAGGCTCAGAAGGTGCTGTCGGCCGCCGTGGGGGCGCCCGTCTCGCTCTCCGCCGCCACCTCCGACGGGCTCGGCTTCACCGGACGGGGCGAGGGCCTTGCCGGGATAGCGACCGCGCTGGTTTACCGCACCGGCTGACCCCTTCACGGCCCTGACCTGCCGGTACTCCGGGTCCACAACCTTGTTGCACCCGGCGGCAGCGCCGCCACCGGGGCGCCGCTCCAGCCGCCCGGCCCGGTCCGCCGGGCGTCACCCCGCCGCCGTGCCGCCGGCGGGGCGCCGCGCGCGCCTTGACCCGTCCGGTGGGCAGGAGCGGGAAGCGGGAGCGATGAAACGGGGTTGGGGTACGGGTAGAAGCACCACCGATCCCACTGGGAGGACGTACGCCATGACCGCCGCACTCTCCGAAGAGCTCAAGGCGCTTCTCGACACCCCCGTCTTCGTCACCGTCGCCACCATCCAGCCCGACGGCAGCCCCCAGGTCTCCCCCGTCTGGGTCAAGCGCGACGGCGACGACGTGCTCATCTCGACGACGGTCGGCCGCCGCAAGGAGCGCAACCTGAACCGCGACCCGCGGGTCTCCGTCGTCGTGCAGCCCTTCGCCGCCCCGTACAACTACGCCGAGATCCGCGGCACCGCCGCCCTGACCACCGAGGGCGGCGAGGAGCTCATCGACGAGCTGTCCGTGAAGTACACCGGCAGGAAGTACGCGGAGTTCAACCCCGCCTCCGCCGACGACGCCCAGCGCGTGGTCGTCCGGATCACCCCGCGCAAGGTCGTCGGAAGCATCTGAGACGCTTCGCCGGCACGAACTTCGCCCCGTGATCCCCCAAGGGGTCGCGGGGCACTGGTGCGCGCCCACTACCCTTGAGGCGTGACTATTCGCCTGTACGACACCAGCGCCCGGCAGATCCGTGACTTCGTACCGCTCACAGCGGGCTGTGTCTCGATCTACCTCTGTGGCGCGACCGTCCAGGCCGCCCCGCACATCGGGCACATCCGGTCCGGGCTGAACTTCGACATCATGCGCCGCTGGTTCGAGTACCGCGGCTACGACGTCACGTTCGCCCGGAACGTCACCGACATCGACGACAAGATCATCGCGAAGTCGGCGGAACAGGGCCGCCCCTGGTGGGCCATCGGGTACGAGAACGAGCGGGCGTTCAACGCCGGCTACGACGCGCTCGGCTGCCTCCCGGTCACCTGCGAACCCCGTGCCACCGGCCACGTCCCCGAGATGATCGAGATGATGCGCGGCCTGATCGAACGTGGTCACGCCTACGCGGCCGACGGCAACGTCTACTTCGACGTGCGCTCGTTCCCCGGCTACCTGGAGCTCTCCAACCAGGAGCTGGACGATCTGCGCCAGCCGTCCGGCGAGGGCGAGACCGGCAAGCGCGACCAGCGCGACTTCGCGATGTGGAAGGCGACCAAGCCCGGCGAGCCGAGCTGGGAGACCCCTTGGGGCCGCGGTCGGCCGGGCTGGCACCTGGAATGCTCCGCCATGGCGCACAAGTACCTCGGCACCGCCTTCGACATCCACGGCGGCGGCATCGACCTGATCTTCCCGCACCACGAGAACGAGATCGCCCAGGCCAAGGCGTACGGCGACGACTTCGCGAAGTACTGGGTGCACAACGCCTGGGTCACCATCGCCGGCGAGAAGATGGCGAAGTCGCTCGGCAACTCCGTGCTGGTCAGTGAGATGGTCAAGACCTGGCGGCCCATCGTGCTGCGCTACTACCTCGGCACCCCGCACTACCGGTCGATGATCGAGTACAGCGAGGAGGCCCTGCGCGAGGCGGAGTCCGCGTTCGCGCGGATCGAGGGCTTCGTGCAGCGCGTCACCGAGAAGGCGGGCGAGACGGTCGAGCCCGCCGCCGAGGTGCCGCCGGCCTTCGCCGAGGCGATGGACGACGACCTGGGCGTCCCGCAGGCGCTCGCGATCGTCCACACCACGGTTCGCCAGGGCAATTCCGCTCTCGCCGCCGACGACAAGGAGGCCGCGGTCGCCCGGCTCGCGGAGGTCCGTGCGATGCTCGGCGTCCTCGGTCTCGACCCGCTCGACGAGCACTGGGCGGGCGAGAGCGACCGCGGCGACGATCTGCACGGCGTCGTCGACACGCTCGTACGCCTCGTGCTCGACCAGCGGCAGTCGGCCCGCGATCGCAAGGACTGGCCCGCCGCCGACGCCATCCGCGACCAGCTCAACCAGTCCGGACTCGTCATCGAGGACAGCCCCACCGGACCGCGGTGGACACTCGGCCCGCGCCAGTAGTCCCCACCGTGTGCCGTCCGGCGTTCCGGGCGGCACACTTCACTTACGTACGCATGTCTGAGAAGCAACGAAACAGGTAGGTCATGGCCGGGAACAGCCAGCGCAGGAACCGCCGCACGTCCAACAAGAAGGGCGCGCAGGTCGGCAGCGGTGGGCAGCGTCGCCGTGGCCTCGAAGGCAAGGGCCCGACGCCGCCCGCCTCCGCCCGCAAGGGACACAAGAAGAACCGCATCGCCAACGCCCAGGCCAAGCAGGCCGCGGCCCGCCGCCCCGCCCCCCGGCGCGGCGGCGTCAAGGGCACGTCCGAGATGGTCGTCGGCCGCAACCCGGTCTACGAGGCCCTGCGCGACGGCGTCCCCGCGACGACCCTCTACGTCCAGCAGTACATCGACAACGACGAGCGGGTCCGCGACGCGCTCCAGCTCGCCGGTGCGCGCGGCAACATCAACCTGATGGAGGCCCCGCGCCCCGAGCTGGACCGGATGACGAACGGCCTGAACCACCAGGGCCTCGTCCTCCAGGTCCCGCCGTACGAGTACGCGCACCCGGAGGACCTCACCGCCGCCGCGCACGACAACGGCGAGGACCCGCTGATCGTCGCCCTCGACGGCGTCACCGACCCGCGCAACCTGGGCGCGATCGTCCGCTCCGTCTCCGCCTTCGGCGGCCACGGCGTGGTCGTGCCCGAGCGGCGCGCCGCCGGGATGACGGCGGGCGCCTGGAAGTCCTCGGCCGGTACGGCGGCCCGTACGCCGGTCTCCCGGGTGACGAACCTGACCCGCGCCCTGGAGGGCTACCAGAAGGCCGGCCTCACGGTCGTCGGTCTCGCCGCCGACGGCGAGCACACCGTCGAGGACCTGGAGGAGCTCGCCGGGCCCGTCGTCATCGTCATCGGCAGCGAGGGCAAGGGCCTCGGCCGCCTCGTCGGCGAGACCTGCGACTACCGGGTCCGCATCTCGATGCCGGGCGGCGCGGAGTCGCTGAACGCGGGCGTCGCGGCCGGCATCGTCCTGTACGAGGTCGCACGGCGCCGGGCCTGAAGTCCGCCCGGCCGGGGGCGGCCGACCAGGGTCGGCCCGGCGGACAGGGCCCTGGCGCCCCCGCCGGAACCCATTGACGGGTCTCGGACAGATCGGGCCCGTCAAGGCAGTGTCCTAATCACACATCACTCGGTTAGATGAGTGTGGACACCAGAACGCCTCGGTTCGACGAACAACCCGCCCTGAGCATGACCAAGGTGGACTGCGACCCTGCGCAGGTCATCGTCAACCACGCCAGCTTCCGGGTGCAGCTAGCCCCCGGCCAGCGCCCGCGGCTGCGCGGTCTGGCCCCCGCCGGCGCACCCAGGATCCCCGCCATGAGCGGCGCAGGAGCGGCCCGCGGCAGGCGCTCGCCCGTCGTGTGGAGCGGCAGGTCCGCCCCCGGCGACCCCGGCGCCACCGGGCTCCTCCAGGCCGTACGGAACTCGACCGCGGGCCGTCCGGCCACCGGGTACGACACCTACGCCGCCCCGGAGTTCGACGGCGGGCTCGGCACGGGCAGCACCCAGGTCCTCGACCTCCTCGAAGAGACCCAGCCCAACCCCCTCATCACCACCCCCCACCAGCCGGGCCGCTACGACAACGGACCGCTGCTGCCGCCCATGCGCCAGGCGGTCGGCGCCTACGACATCGCCGACAGCGCCCCGTACGCACAGGACGCGTACGACGAGGACGGGTTCGACGACGGGACCGAGGCCCGGAGCGCGCGCCAGGGCAGCGACTCCGTACGGAACGCGTACTACCCCGGCCGCCGGATGAACCTCGGCGTCGTGCTGCTGCCCCTGCGGGTCTTCCTCGGCTTCATCTCCATCTACGCCGGTATGGGCAAGCTCTGCGACCCCGTCTACTTCGACGGCGGCGACCGCGGCTCCATGGTCAAGTGGCTGACCTCGCTGCACCCCTGGGCGCTGGCCGAGCCGCTGCGCGACTTCGCGCTCTCCCACCCCGTCGGTGCCGGACTCACGGTCGCCTTCCTCCAGGTCGTCGTCGGCGTCCTCACCGTCCTCGGCCTCTGGCAGCGGGTCGCCGCCTCGGTCGGCGCGCTGCTGTCCGCCGCCCTGCTGGTCACCGTGAGCTGGCGCACCGTCGCCGCCTACGACGCGCCCGACATCATCTACCTCGCCGCCTGGAGCCCGCTGATCATCGCGGGTGCGCCGGTCTACTCCGTCGACGGACGGCTCGCCGGTGAGGCCTGGCGCAGGCTCGGCCCGCGCTCGGCGATCTGGGACCTGCGCCGCCGGGTGCTGCGCCGGGGCGCCGTCGTCGCCTCCGTCGTCGTCGGTCTCACCCTTCTCGTGGGCTCCGTGCTCGGCGGCGCGGTCCGTTCCTCCGAGGTCGTCACCGTGCCCGGCCCGAACGGCGACCCGACCAACCAACTCCCCGGCTCCCCGCTCCCGCAGGAGTCCCACAGCGGCCGGGCCTCGCACACGCCGGAGGGCCGGCGCCCTTCGCCGTCCCGCAGCGGCATCGCCACGACGCCCTCCACCGCACCGTCCGTGCCCGCCGCGGGCACCGTCCGCGAGTCCGGCCAGGCGGCCGGTGCCGGTCAGCCCAGCCAGACCCAGGGCACCGGCACCAGTCGGCAGATCCCGCAGCAGACGGTCCCGCAGCAGCCCCCGTCCAGCAGCTCCGGCCCGTCCTCCTCCGGCACCACCGGCACGGGCGGCGGTTCCACCGGCGGCTCGGACAGCGGCGGCTCCACCGGTGGCACGTCCGGCGGCGGGCAGAACCCCATCGGCGGCCTGCTCGGCTGAGCGTCGCGGACCTCCTGGCGCACGGCGAAGGGGCCAAGTCGAACTCGCGACGGCCGAGTGGGTCGACTGGTACTGCCACCGCCGACTC
>NZ_JBSFET010000046.1:0-45363 GCF_053594575.1 Streptomyces sp. NPDC001880 | reverse complement strand
CGCCCCGTCGCGACGACGACGGGGCGAACGTCGCCTGCCGCGGCAGCGAGTTCTCAGGCTCCGGACAGGTCCACCAGCCGGCGTGCGATCTCCTTGCCGCCCGCGTCCCCCGTCAGCACCGTGTAGTGGTTGACGTCCCGGACCTCCACCGGCGTCACCCGGGTGTCCCCGAGATCCGCCGCCGCCAGCCGGGCCTCGTCGTACAGGCCCTGCTCCTCGTCCATCAGTCCGCGCTGCGCCCACAGCAGCGTCGCCGGAACGGGCAGCTTCCGTACCGCGGTCAGCACCTCCTCGTCGAAGAGGCCGATGCCGTCGGTGCGCACCGCCTCGATCCGGCAGGTGGAGCGCATGGCGGGTTCGTCCCCGGTCAGATCGCGCTGGATGTACGCGTCCACCTCGTCCGACCAGGAATCCTGGAAGGCGGGGTGCGCCTGCCAGAACGAGCGGTACGCGGCCCGGTCGGCGAAGGTCATCGACAGCCGGTCCATCGCCGGGCCGATCACGGCGGTCATCAGCTCGTCCGGGGACAGGTGCGTGGGAGCGGGGAAGCCGATGCCGCCGTCGACCAGCAGCAGCGGCCCGAACCGCTCCGGGTGCCGCACGGCGGCCAGCGCCGCCACGAACGCGCCCATCGAATGGCCCGCCAGCACCACCCGGCCCGAGCCGAGCGCCGCGGCCACGGCGGCCACGTCGTCGGCGTGGGCCGCGATCCCGTAGGGACCGGGCAGCGCCGAACTCCCGGCCCGGCCGCGCAGATCCGGCGCGACCAGCGTGACGCGTCCGTCCAGCAGCCTCGCCACCGGCCCCCAGGACAGCGCGTTGGCGGTGATGCCGTGCAGGGCGACGACGACCGGCGCCCCGGGCTCCCGGGCGGGCCACCGCAATACCGCCAGCTCACCGCCGGCCACCGGGACTCGTACCTCTTCGTAAGCGATCACGGGCGTCCGTTCTCCTTCCGGGACACGAGGTCCACGGGCATCTGGGTCTCTCGTTCGGATCATGCCGGGTTCGCGGGGGCCGGTGCACGCCCGCCGCGTTGTCGTCAGCTGCCGGGGGCCGGTCCGCGGCGTGCCGCGGCCAGCCGGGACGGCAGCCGGGCCAGGCCGCCGGGCAGCAGGTGCACCACGGCCACGAACAGCACACCGAGCAGGAACAGCGGCTGGGAGAGCGGCACCCGCAGTACCGCGGGCAGGTCGGCGACCGCGCCCGATCCGGCCAGATCGCCGAGCCGGTGATCGGCCCAGGTGTAGAGGATGCCGCCGGCCATCGGCCCCCACCGGGTGCCGGATCCGCCCAGCACCACCATCACCAGCAGGGACAGGGTGAAGTCGGAGGTGGTCGTCTGCGGGGTCGAGCCACCGGTGAGCAGCAGATGCACCAGACCGCCCAGCGCGGCCAGGGCGCCCGCCAGGACGAAGGCGGTGAGCTTGAATCCGTACGGCTTCAGCCCCAGCACCTCCACCCGGCGCTCGTTCTCCTTGATGCCCTCCCAGACGCGTCCGGTGGGGGAGTTGACCGCCCGGTGGACGACGGCGAGGGTGAGGACCAGATAGGCGAGCGCCAGCCAGTAGAGGTTCGCGGTGTGCTCGATGCCCACGAGCCAGGACGGCAGCAGCTCGGCGGGGGCGGCCCGGCCCTCCTCGCCGCCGGTCAGACCGCCGGGGTTGCGGGAGACCAGGATCGATCCCGCCTGGGCGAACGCGAGCGTCACCATGGAGAAGCCGATGCCGGTGACCCGCAGGCTCACCGAGCCCAGGACCAGTGCGAGCACGATCCCGCAGCCGACGCCGAGCAGCGCGGACACGGCGAACGGGAGCCCCGCCTCCAGCAGGAGGGTGTTCGTGGCGTAGTTGCCCGCCGCGAAGTAGAGCGCGTGCCCGAAGGAGAGCAGCCCGGTGCGCCCCACCAGCAGGTCGTAGCCGGTCGCCAGCGCGCCGAACAGCAGGCAGGTGGCGAGCAGTTGCAGGCTTCCCGGGCTGCCCAGCGGGCCGTCCAGGAGTCCCGGCAGCGGCAGTGCGCTGAAGGGGGCGAGGGCCAGGACCAGCAGTGCGGCGGCGGGCCACCAGCGGCGCAGCAGCCGGGCGGTGTTCCCGGGGGGCCGTGCCGCCGTGCGGTCCTCGCCGGTGCGGTGGTGTGTCTCGGTGGCGGTGCTCACGCGAGCCTCCCGGTCAGTCCGCGCGGCCGTACGAGCAGCAGCGCGGCGAGCAGGACGACGACGGCCAGGTCGCCGAGGCCCGCTGCGGTGTAGTAGTTGGCGAACTGCTGGACGAGGCCGATGACGACGGACGCCACGGCGGCGCCGGTCACCGATCCCATGCCCCCGGTGACCACCACGACGAACGCGAAGATCAGCAGCGAGGTGCCCTGACGGGGGTCGACCGAGCCGAAGTACAGGCCGCTGAGCGCCCCGCCGAGAGCGGCCACGCAGCCGCCGATCGCGAAGACGAGCGTGAAGGCCTTCCGTACGTCGATGCCGAGCGCGGTGACCATCGCCCGGTCCTCGACCCCGGCCCGTACGACCAGACCGTGCCGGGTACGGCCCAGGAAGAGCCGCAGCGCCACGAGCACGACGAGGGCCGCCGCGACCAGGACCAGCCGGTTGACCGGCACCTGGGCGCCGAACAGGCCGAAGGTGCCGGACAGCGCCTTCGGGCCCGGGAAGGTCAGGGCGTCCGAACCCCAGATGCCCGACAGCAGGGCCGGGACGGCGAGCCCCACCCCGACCGTGGCGAGCACCTGCTCGCGCGGCCGGGTGTAGAGCGGGCGGACGACGGCGAGTTCCAGCAGCACGGCGGCCGCGGTGCCCACCGCCGTACCGAACAGGACCGCGAGGACGAAGCCGGCCCCGTCCGGACCGGCGCCGGGCAGATGGCCGGACGCCGCCCACCAGGTGCCGTACGCGCCGATGGACAGCAGCGCCCCGTGCGCGAAGTTCAGCACGTCCATCAGGCCGAAGATCAGTGAGAGTCCCGACGCGATCAGGAAGTAGAGGGCTCCCAGACCGAGTCCGGTCATGGTGAGCAGAACGACGGTGGACATCAGGAATCCGCCTCCACGGAAGGTGCTTGGGTGGCCGGGCCGTGTCCGACACCCAGCAGCCGCCGTGCCGTCTCCGCGTCGCCCAGCAGCTCGGCGGCCGGTCCCTGGTGGGCCGTCCGGCCGTCGGCGAGCACCGCACAGTGCTCGGCCAGGCGCCGTACGACGGCGAGGTTCTGCTCCACGAGCAGCACCGGCACCGCCTCGGCGGCCCGCTCCAGCACCTGGGCGACCTCGGTGACCACCTTGGGCGCCAGGCCCTTGGTGGGTTCGTCGGCGATGATCAGCCGGTTGCCATTGAGCAGGGTGCGGCCGATCGCCACCATCTGCTGCTGCCCGCCGGACAGCGTCCCCGCCAACTGCCGCTCGCGGCGCTTCAGTTCGGGGAACAGTTCATGGACGAGTCCGTAGGCGGGCCCGTCCGCGCCGCGCCGCTCGGCCAGCCGCAGGTTCTCCGCGACGGTCAGCCCGGCGAAGATGCCGCGGTCCTCGGGCGCGTAACCGATGCCGAGGCGCACCACGGTGTGGGTGGGCAGCGACACGGTCTCCTCGCCGTCCAGCCGTACGCTGCCGGTGCGCGGAACGAGGCCGAGCACGCCGCGCACGGTCGTTGTCTTCCCGGCGCCGTTGCGGCCGAGGAGCGCGGTCACTCCGTGCCGGGCGACATCCAGGTCGACGCCGTGCAGGATGTGCCGGCCGCCGATCAGGACCCGCAGGTCCCGTACGGCGAGCAGGGGCCCGGTGGTCACAGTCCCTCCCCGAGATAGGCCTGCTGGACGGTCGGGTCGGCGGTCACTGCCTCGGGGGTGTCCAGCGCCAGCAGCCTTCCGTGGTGCATCACGGCGAGGCGGTCGGCCAGCCCCAGCAGTACGTCCATGTGGTGCTCGACCATCAGGACGGTGCGGCCCTCGTCCCGGTGCAGGGTGCGGATCAGCTCGGTCAGCGCGGGGACCTCCTCCGCACTGACCCCGGCCATCGGCTCGTCGAGCAGCATCAACCGCGGCTCGCCCACCAGCAGCACCGCGAGCTCCAGCTTCCGCTTCTCGCCGTGCGACAGCTCGGCCGCGGTCGCCCGCGCCCGGTGGGCGAGACCGGTGCGCTCCAGCACGCCGTCCACCTCGGCGGTGTACCGGGAGGCCCGCCGCCACAGCCGGTAGGAGCCGCCCCGGGTCGCCTGGGCGGCCAGCCGGACGTGATCGGCCACGCTCATCGCCGGCCAGAGGCTGGACGTCTGGAACGTGCGGCCGATGCCGCGCCGCGCCCGTGCGTGTGCGGGGTCGGCCGTCATGTCCGTGCCGTCCAGTGCGATGGTGCCGGACGTGGCCGTGGTCAGCCCGCTGATCAGGTTGAACAGGGAGGTCTTGCCCGCCCCGTTGGGGCCGATGAAGGCCAGGAACTCGCCTTCGTGGACGCCGAGTGTGACGTCCTCGACGATCGTTGCCCCGCCGACGCCCCAGCCGAGACCGGTCAGTTGGAGCACCGGGGCGGTGCTCTGTGCCCCGGCCGTGCGCCGTGCGGTGATGTCCGCTGCAGCCACCGGTCAGCCCGCCGAGGGCTTCGCGGGCGGCGCCACCTTGTCCATCGGCGCGGTGGTCACCAGCTCCGGCCGGGCGCCGGCGCCCTTCCCCTTGAGCTTCGCGACGAACATCGGCTGCACCAGGGCGTGGTCCTCGGCGCGGATCTGCTCCTTGCCCTTCACCCCGTCGAAGCTCCAGCCCTCCAGGGCCTTCACCATGGCGGCGGTGTCGGTGGCGCCGCCCTTCTCGATCGCGCGCACCACCATCTGCGCGGCGGTGAAGCCGTCGGGGGTGAACAGGTCCGGGGTGCCGCCGGCCTTGGTGACCGAGTCGAGCATGGACTTCTCCACGGCGTTGCCGCCGCCCGCACCCGGGAAGTAGTGCGCCAGGAACGACACCTTGGAACCGGCGTTGCCGAAGACCGGGTACGAGGCCGTTCCGGCGAGGCCCGTGACGACCTTGCCCCCCTCCATGACGCCCTGCTGGTCCAGCGCGGTCCACAGCGCCGGCGCGGTCGAGCCGGCCCAGGCGACGAAGACCAGATCGGGCCCGCCCGCCTTCACCTGCCGGGCGAACGGGGTCAGGTCCGTGGCGCTGGGCGGAGCCAGTACGGAGCCGACCTTCGCGCCCCCGGCACCGAGGACGGCCTTCACGGCCGCGACATTGGCCTGGCCGAAGGTGGAGTCCTGGGCCAGCACCGTGACCTTCTTGCCCTTGGCCTCGCCGAGCATCGTCCCGGCGGTGAGGATGTCCTGGTAGGACTGCCGGCCGGAACGGAAGGTGTAGTCGTTGATGCCGGTCACGGCGTCGGTGGCGGCCGGGCCGCTGATGTAGAGCACCTTGTTCTGGGCGGCGAGCGGCGCCATCTGGAGGGCCACGCCGGAATCGGTGGTGCCGGCCAGCACCTTGTAGCCCTTGCCGATCAGGTTCTTGGCCGCGGAGACCGCCTTGCCCGGGTCGCCCGCGTCGTCCTGCTCGGTGACCTCGATGCGGTGCCCGGCCACCTTGCGGGTGCCCTTCGTGGCGTAGTCCAGGCCCGCCATGAATCCGTCGCGGTACTGCTTCCCGTAGTCCGCGAGGAGCCCGGTCCGGGAGTACACCAGACCCACCTTGACGGTGCCGTCCTTCGAGTCCCCGCCGGAGTCGCTCTCGCCCGCCTTCCCGGCGGCGGTGCACCCGGCCAGCACGAGACCGGCGGCGGCCAGCGCGGCGGCGGCGGTGGTGGAGAGGGATCTGCGGTGACGGGCGGTGCCCGTGGCTCTGAGACGCATGGTGACAGGCTCCTCGGCGTGTTCATGTGATGTCGCCGAACCGTATGAACACCGTGCCGCCGTCGACATGGTGCAGGACACCCCACCTGGCGCGGTGCGCATGTGGGGGCCGCACATGGGGCCTGGACCTGTCCGGAGCAGAAGGCCGCGCCGGGGAACCGGATCGTACGGTTCCTCCGGCGCGGCCCGGCACTGGGTGCGTGCGTCGTGGGCGGTGGCCCGTCAGCCGCCGATGGCCTGGACCGTGGCCACGGTCATGCCGAGCACGGCGAACGCGATGCCGACCCAGCCCATCACGATGCCGGCGACCGCCTGGCCGCGACCGCCGCCCTCGCCGCGGTCGGCCATGCGCTTGGCCGAGATGCCGAGGCACAGCGCGATGATCGGCAGGATGATCGGGATGAGCACCAGGCCGAGGATGCCGAGAACCATCGAGGCGGTCGCCTTGCCGCTGGGCAGCGGGGCGCCACCGGGGTACCCGTAGCCGGCCGGCGGCTGGGCGCCGTAGCCCGGTCCGTCCGGGGCCTGCGTCCCGTTCGCGCCGCCTGCGATGCCTGATTGGTCAGCCATGTCTTCCTCTCCGTCGATGCTGGTCATGGCCATGATAAGGAGCGGCTTGTGGCTCTTTCGGTCAGAACGGTGAGGGGAATGTGATGAACACGCCACGGAGCGGGGTCCGCCGTGTTAAGACGCGTTCTGCCTCGCCGCGTCCGGTTTCGGTACGGCGATCAGCCGGCACACCGTGTCGATGTCGATCTTCACCTGGGCGATCGACGCCCGCCCCGACAGCCAGGTGATCAGCGCCGAGTGCCAGGTGTGTTCGATGACCCGGACCGCGGACAGCTGCTCCGGCGTCGGATGCTCCAGCCCCATCGCGTCCAGGATGATCGCCGTCGTGATCCGCGAGACGGTGTCCACCTCCGGGTTGACGCTGCGGTCCGCGAAGGTCAGTGCCCGCACCATCGCGTCCGCCAGGTGCGGCTCGCGCTGGAGCGCGCGGAACGCCCGCATCAGGGTGTCGGCGACGCGCTGCGCCGGGTCCTGGCCGGCCGGCGGGCGCTTGTGCAGGGTCGTGTGCATGTGCTGGAGCTGGTCCTGCATGGTGGCGACCAGCAGATGGATCTTGGACGGGAAGTAGCGGTACAGCGTGCCCAGGGCGACCCCGGCCTCCTCCGCGACCTCACGCATCTGCACCGCCTCGAAGCCGCCCCGGCCGGCGAGCTGGGCGCTGGCGTGCAGGATGCGGCGGCGACGGGCCTCCTGCCGTTCGGTCAGGGGCGGCGATGCCGGCTTGGCTTCCGCTGTCATGTGTCCCCATCCATGGCTTCTGTCCGCGACCGGCGGGAGGCGCTCGGTCTCCCGGGGGCGCACAGCATGCCAGCGTGCCCGGTGGTGGCGCGAATCACCTGATCCGGCCGTTGCACCGACGCTACCTGCCGGTAGATTCGTAGCTCATTGAACGATCCAGTCTGAAACTTGTTCTAGATTAGCGTGAGCGGTTACGCTCCGGCGAACACGCAGCGAGAAGGGGGCCGAGTGTGACCGCTGAGGCCATAGAATCGGGCCCCCGTACGGGCGGCGACCCGTCCGGCAGCGCCGACGACCGACCGTTGCGCATCGCACTCCTCACCTACAAGGGCAATCCTTTCTGCGGCGGCCAGGGCGTCTACGTACGCCACCTCGCCCGCGAGCTCGCCCGGCTCGGCCACAGCGTCGAGGTGATCGGTGCCCAGCCCTATCCGGTGCTCGACGAGGGCGTCCCGCTCACCGAACTGCCGAGCCTGGACCTCTACCGCCAGCCCGACCCGTTCCGCACCCCGAAGCGCGGCGAGTACCGGGACTGGATCGACGCCGCCGAGGTCGCCACCATGTGGACCGGCGGCTTCCCGGAACCGCTCACCTTCAGCCTGCGCGCCCGGCGCCATCTCGCCGCCCGGCGCGGCGAGTTCGACGTCATCCACGACAACCAGACCCTCGGCTACGGCCTGTTGGCGGACCTCGGCGCCCCGCTCGTCACCACGATCCACCACCCCATCACCGTCGACCGGCAGTTGGACCTGGACGCCGCCGAGACCCGCCGTCGGCGCGCCTCCGTACGCCGCTGGTACGGCTTCACCCGCATGCAGAAGCGGGTCGCGCGCCGGCTGCCCTCGGTGCTGACCGTCTCCGGCTCCTCCAAGCAGGAGATCGTCGACCACCTCGGGGTACGCCAGGACCGCATCCACGTCGTGCACATCGGCGCGGACACCGATCTCTGGTCGCCGGACCCGTCGGTCGCCGAGGTGCCCGGCAGGATCGTCACCACCTCCAGCGCCGACGTACCGCTGAAGGGCCTCGTCCACCTCGTCGACGCGCTCGCCAAGCTCCGCGCCGGAAACCCCGACGCGCACCTCGTGGTCGTCGGCAAGCGGGCCGAGGACGGACCGGTCGCCCAGGCCATCGAGCGCCACGGCCTCCAAGGCGCCGTCGAGTTCGTCAAGGGCATCAGCGACGCCGAACTCGTCGACCTGGTGCGCGGCGCCCAGATCGCCTGCGTCCCCTCGCTGTACGAGGGCTTCTCGCTGCCCGCAGCCGAGGCCATGGCCACCGGCACCCCCCTCGTCGCCACCACCGGCGGCGCGATCCCCGAGGTCGCGGGCCCGGACGGCGAGACCTGCCTGGCCGTCCCGCCCGCCGACGCCGGGGCCCTGGCCGACGCCCTCGCCCGGCTGCTCGGCGACCCGGAGCTGCGCGCCCGGCTCGGCGCCGCGGGCCGCGAGCGGGTGCTCTCCCGCTTCACCTGGAAGCAGGCCGCCATCGGCACCGCCGCCCTCTACCGCGAGGCGATCGCCGCCCGGTCCGGTGTCACGCCGGGCCGGCGTCGTTGACCCCGCCGCCCGTCCCCGTCGTTCCCGCCCCCTGACCCTCGACCGCGAAAGCAGGCATTCGTGCTGACCGTGGACTTCACCCGCTTCCCGCTCGCCGCAGGTGACCGAGTGCTCGACCTGGGCTGCGGCGCCGGACGCCACGCCTTCGAGTGCTACCGGCGCGGCGCCCAGGTCGTGGCCCTCGACCAGAACGGCGAGGAGATCCGCGAGGTCGCGAAGTGGTTCGCCGCGATGAAGGAGGCCGGCGAGGCCCCCGAGGGCGCCACCGCCACCGCGATGGAGGGCGACGCGCTCAACCTGCCGTTCCCCGACGGGTCCTTCGACGTCGTGATCATCTCCGAGGTCATGGAGCACATCCCCGACGACAAGGGCGTCCTCGCCGAGATGGTCCGGGTCCTCAAGCCCGGCGGCCGGATCGCGATCACCGTGCCGCGCTACGGCCCCGAGAAGGTCTGCTGGACGCTCTCCGACGCCTACCACGAGGTCGAGGGCGGCCACATCCGCATCTACAAGGCCGACGAACTGCTCGCCAAGATCCGCGGCGCCGGCCTCAAGCCGTACGGCACCCACCACGCCCACGCCCTGCACTCGCCCTACTGGTGGCTCAAGTGCGCCTTCGGAGTGGGCCGCGACGGCAAGGACGCAGCGCTGCCGGTCCGCGCGTACCACAAGCTGCTGGTCTGGGACATCATGAAGAAGCCGATGGCCACCCGGGTCGCCGAGCAGCTGCTCAACCCGGTCGTCGGCAAGAGCTTCGTGGCGTACGCGACCAAGCCGCACCTGCCCGTGGCCGCGGCCGAGGACCTCGCCGAGGCCGAGGCGTGACCGTTCCCGAGCAGACCGAACACCTCGTACTGCCCGGAGTCCTCACCGCCGAGCAGGCCGCCGAGACCGTCGCCGCCCTCCTCGCCGTGCAGCGCGAGGACGGCGCCCTGCCCTGGTTCCGCGGTCACCACCTCGACCCGTGGGACCACACCGAGGCCGCCATGGCACTCGACGCGGCGGGCGAGCACGCCGCCGCGGAACGCGCGTACGACTGGCTGGCCCGCCACCAGAACGAGGACGGCTCCTGGTACGCCGCGTACCACGACGGAGACCCGGACCGGCCGACCGACCGCTCGCTGGAGACCAACTTCTGCGCGTACGTGGCCGTCGGCGTCTGGCACCACTACCTCGCCACCGGCGACGACGCCTTCGTCGACCGGATGTGGCCGACCGTCTTCGCCGCCGTCGAATTCGTGCTGCGGCTCCAGCGGCCCGGTGGCCAGATCGGCTGGAAGCGCGAGGCCGACAGAACCCCCGTCGACGACGCGCTGCTGACCGGCTGCTCCTCCATCCACCAGGCGCTGCGCTGCGCGCTCGCCATCGCCGAACGGCGTGAGGAGCCGCAGCCCGACTGGGAGTTGGCGACGGGCGCACTGAGCCACGCGATCCGCAAGCACCCGGAACGCTTCCTGGACAAGAGCCGCTACTCGATGGACTGGTACTACCCGGTCCTCGGCGGCGCGCTCACCGGCACGGCCGCCAAGGAGCGGATCGAGGAGGGCTGGGACCGCTTCGTGGTACCCGGCCTCGGGGTGCGCTGCGTGCTGCCCAACCCGTGGGTGACCGGTGGCGAGAGCTGCGAACTCGCCCTGGCACTCTGGGTGATGGGCGAGTCCGACCGGGCGCTGGAGATCCTCCAGTCCATCCAGCACCTGCGCGCCGAGGGCGGCTTGTACTGGACCGGGTACGTCTTCGAGGGCGACCGGGCCTTCTGGCCCCAGGAGCTCACCACCTGGACGGCCGGGTCGCTGCTGCTCGCCGTGGCCGCACTCGGCGGCGACGAGGCGACCACGGCGGTCTTCGGCGGCGAACACCTGCCGCGCGGGCTGGAGCCGGACTGCTGCCGTTAGGCCGTGTTCCGAAAGCCCCGCCTGGTCGGGGGCGTCCGGCACGCACGCTCGCGTTGTCGGTCGTCGGCGCTGCCCGCTGCGTTCTCCTCCCTCCGCCTAGCGATCGCACGCACCGGACGCCCCCGACCCCGCCCTCCGGGCGGGCGACGCTGCTTTCGAAACACGCCCCCGCGGCTGACCGGCAGCGATAGCCCCGGACGGCGTTTCCCGAGTGGCACGCCGTCCAGGGCCGGGCGAACCTTACCGAGAGTGGCCGCAATCGTCACTCGTCGTAGAGATCGCCTCGATCTTCCCGGCCAGGGAGGCCCGCCGTGCCCAGATCCGCCGTGACCGGTTCCGGACCGCTCCGCCGTCTGCTCGTCCCGCTGCTGCTGTGCTGCGCCCTGGTCGTGGGTGCTACCGGGTGCGGCGGGGGCGACGGCAACAGCGCGAGCAGCACCGCGTCGCCGAGCGGTACGTCGTCGGTCGAGGCGCAGAAGTTCGCCAAGGCGCGGTTCGTCGCCAACGCCGGGCTCGCCGCAGGTGCGACCTACCAGTGGATCGTGAAGCCGTACCGGGAGGGCAAGTTCAAGAAGGGCGCGGACGGGCGGACACTCGCCCTCGTCAAGGCCGGGCTCGCGGGCGCCTTCACCTACAACCGGCTGAAGGCGGCGGTCGCCAACGCCAAGGGCGATCCGCTGTTGTCCAAGGCGGTGGCGCCGCTCGCGGCGGGCATCGAAGCGCTCAAGGGGCTCGGCGAGAAGCTCCGCAAAGGCGAAGTGAGCGCGGGCGACATCGGTCTCTTCGAGAGCGTGATCAACGGCATCAAGTCGGCCGGCAGCAGCGCCGGCGCCGAGGTGAAGGAGAAGGTGCCCAGCGCCTCCCAACTCGGCGGGTAGTCAGTGGGGTTCGGCCCGTGATCGAACTAGGGTGCGTAGCATGAGCCGACTCACGCACGACCGCTACTGCGACGAGATCATCGCCCGCACCGACGCGTTGCGGGCCGCGATCCGTGGCGCGGACCTCGATGCCACCGTCCCGACCTGCCCCGACTGGACCCTGCGCGAGCTCGCCCTCCACGTCGGCAGGGCCCACCGCTGGGTCGGCGAGATCGTTCGGACCCGCGCCACGGAGATGGTCCCGCCGGAGCAGGTACCGCAGAACGCCCCCGGGAGCGACGACCCGGCCGCGCTCGACGCCTGGCTGAAGGAGGGCGCGGCGCGGACCGTCGAGGCGCTGCGGGCCCCGGGGCCGGACGAGGAGGTGTGGTCCTGGGCCTGGGAGCGGAGCACGGGCTTCTGGGCGCGCCGGATGGCACACGAGACGATCGTCCACCACGCCGACGCGGCGCTCACCGCGGGCACCGGGTACGAGGTGGCGCCGGAGCTGGCCGCCGACACCATCGAGGAGTGGCTGGAGATCGTCGCCTTCGTCCGGGCCGTGGGCGACGAGCGTGCCGCCGGGCTGACCGGGGCCGGGCGCTCCATCCATCTGCACGCCACGGACGCACCGGACGCCGAGTGGCTGATCGAGTTCGGCGAGGACGGCTTCGCCTGGCGCAACGCCCACGAGAAGGCATCCGTGGCGCTGCGCGGCCCGCTCACCGACGTCATGCTGGTCTTCAACCGGCGCCTGGCACCGGACAGCGACCGGGTCGAGGTGCTCGGGGACGCGGAGCTGCTGGACTTCTGGCTGGAGCGCGCCGTGTTCGGCTGACCGGTCACCCGGTGCCGTTGTGCGGGCGGGGCCGGGCTGAGCGAAGCTGGAGAGGAGAGCACTGTCCGGCGGCCCCGTGGAGGTGCCGATGGAGCCCGTCCGCGCCCTGGAACGAATCGCCTTCCTGCTCGAACGCGGCGGGGCCGACACCTACCGTGTGCACGCGTTCCGCACCGCCGCCGACGCGGTGGCCGCGATGCCGGACGGCGAGGCCGCCCGGCGCGCGGCGGCCGGTTCGCTGGAGGCGGTCAAGGGCATCGGGCCGAAGACCGCGCAGGTCGTCCGGGAGGCGGTGGCCGGGGAAGTGCCCGGCTATCTGGAACGCCTGGAGGAGGAGGCCGCCGCCCGCCCCGCCGAGGGCGGCGAGCGCCTCCTCGCCCTCCAGCGCGGCGACTGCCATCTGCACTCCGACTGGTCGGACGGCGGCAGCCCCGTCGAGGCGATGGGCCGCACCGCCGCGGAGCTGGGCCACGAGTGGGCGGCCCTCACCGACCACTCGCCCCGGCTGACCGTGGCGAACGGCCTCTCCCCGGACCGGCTGCGCCGCCAGCTGGACGCGGTCGCCGAGCTCAACGAGCGGTGGGCGCCGTTCCGGCTGCTCACCGGCATCGAGTGCGACATCCTCCCCGACGGCTCCCTCGACCAGGAGGACGAGCTGCTGGAGCGGCTGGACATCGTGGTGGTCTCCGCCCACTCCGAGCTGCGGATGGACCCGGCCCCGATGACGAGACGCCTGGTCGCGGCCGTCCGCCACCCGCGGGCCGACATCCTCGGGCACTGCACGGGGCGGCTGCTCGCGGATCGCAGGCGCCCGGAGTCCCGCTTCGACGCGGACGAGGTCTTCGCGGCATGCGCGGAGGCCGGCACCGCGGTGGAGATCAACAGCCGCCCGGAACGGCTCGACCCGCCCCGGCGCCTGCTCAGCCGCGCCGTCGCGGCGGGCACCCTCTTCGCCATCGACACCGACGCCCACGCACCCGGACAGCTGGACTGGCAGATCCACGGCTGCGCCCGCGCCGAGGAGTGCCGGGTCCCGGCGGAACGCGTCGTCACCACGTGGCCGGCCGACCGGCTCCTGACCTGGTCGCAGCAGGGCACGATCCCGGAGCGGGCCCGCTCCGGGGCGGACGGGGCCGTCGGCGCAGCCCCGGGACAGGAGCGGTGAAGCCATGACGGCCACAAGCGTGCGAGGCATCGACCACATCGGGGTCACCGTGCCCGACCTGGAGACCGCGACCCTCTTCCTCGCGAGGGCCTTCGGCGCCGAGGTGCTCTACGACACCCTGCGCCGCCAGGACGGACCGAACGGCGGACGCGATGTCGAGCAGCGGCTCGGCGTCCCGGCGGGCACCCAGCAGCTGGCGATCAGGATGCTGGCGCTCCCCGGCGGCGGCCCGGGCATCGAGCTGTGCGAGTTCGAGGGCCCCCGCCGCGAACCCCCGGCGCGGCCCTGCGACTTCGGCTGGCAGCATGTGGCGCTGTACGCCGACGACTTGGACGCGGCCGTACGGGACTGCGTGGCCGCGGGCGCCTCGCTGCTCGCCGAGGCGCAGCCGCTGCCGGGCCCCGAGGCGGGGGAGCACAACCGCTTCGCGTATCTGCGCACCCCGTGGGGCAGCACCCTGCAACTTCTGACGTACCCCGACCCCCAGCCCTGGCAGCGCACCACATCACGACGGAGCACCCGGTCGGCCGGCACCGGCACCTGGCCCATCGACCCGGCCCGCCCGGGCGCGGTGCCGGGGCATGCGGGCCCGGTGTGATCCAGACGAGAGGCCTTGTGCCGCCTTCCCCTTGCCGGTCGTTCTCAGTTGAGCTCCGCGAGCACCCGCAGGGTGTGCGGGTCCGGTGCTGTCACCAGCAGATCGGTGACCGGCCCCTTGCGCCACAACTCCAGCCGCTCCGCGATCCGTTCGCGTGGGCCGACGAGCGAGATCTCGTCCGCGAACGCGTCGGGCACCGCGAGCACCGCCTCCTGTTTGCGCCCTTCGAGGAAGAGCCGCTGGATCCGCCGGGCCTCCTCCTCGAAACCCATCCGCGCCATCAGATCGGCATGGAAATTGCGGGCCGCGTGGCCCATCCCCCCGATGTAGAAGCCGAGCATCGCCTTCACCGGCAGCAGCCCCTCGGCGACGTCGTCGCAGACCCGCGCACGGGCCATCGGCGCGATCATGAACCCGTCGGGGAGGTCGGTGAGCGAGGCCTCGTACACATCGGTGCGCATCGGTGACCAGTACAGCGGCAGCCAGCCGTCGGCGATCCTCGTCGTCTGCGCGATGTTCTTCGGCCCCTCCGCCCCGAGCAGCACCGGCAGCCGCGACCGCAGCGGGTGGGTGATCGGCTTCAGCGGCTTGCCCAGGCCGGTGGCGTCCGGACCGTGGTACGGATGGGAGTGGAACCGGCCGTCCAGCTCGACGGGGGCCTCGCGGCGGAGCACCTGGCGGATGACGTCGACGTACTCCCGGGTCGCCGTCAGCGGGCTGCCGGGGAACGGCCGCCCGTACCAGCCCTCCACCACCTGCGGCCCGGACAGCCCGAGGCCGAGCATCATCCGGCCGCCCGAGAGATGGTCCAGGGTGAGGGCGTGCATGGCGGTCGCGGTCGGGGTGCGCGCCGCCATCTGCGCGATGCCGGTGCCCAGCCGGATCCGGGAGGTCTGGGCGGCGATCCAGGTCAGCGGGGTGAACGCGTCCGAGCCCCAGGCCTCCGCCGTCCACACCGACGCGTACCCCAGCGCCTCGGCCTGCCTGGCGAGCTCCAGATGGGCGGGGTCCGGGCCGCGGCCCCAGTACCCGAGCGCGAGTCCGAGTCGCATCTCCGCCACCTCCCAGTATTTCTGACGTAGCGTCAGTTACGTGACGCATGACGGAGGGTACGACAGCGGCCCCCCGCCCGGAAGGGCGGAGGGCCGCTGTCGTACTGCCGTGGGGTGCGGGGTCAGCCGCGCTGGATGCCCGTGGTGTCCTGGAGCACACCGCGACGGCCGTCCTGGGTCTGGGCGATCAGACCCGGACCGCGCTGCTCCACCGCGAGGTACCAGGTACCGGGCGCCAGCTCGGCGATCGGCGACGGCGAACCGTCCTCCCCGTACAGCGGGCGGGCCACCGGCACCGCGAACCAGAACGGCGTGAAGTCGCCGGTCGGCGCACCCGTGGCGGGAGCCTGCTGGGCCCCGGCCTGCGGCTCCGGCCGACCGGGCTGCGGCTGGCCGCCGTAGGGCTGCTGCTGACCCGGCTGGCCCCCGTACGAAGGCTGCTGGGCGCCGGGGTAGCCGTACCCCTGGCCGGGCTGCGGCTGACCGCCGTACGGCTGCTGCACGCCCCTCGGGCCCGAGGGGCTCACCAGCGGGGCCTTCAGTGCGGGGACCAGCGGGGTGGCGACCGCGCCGCCCGCGAGCACGATCGTGGCCAGCAGGCCGAGGATCATTCCGGCGCCCGCGTCGCCGGCGTCGATGGTCGTCCAGAAGGACGTCCACACCGCGAAGACACTGAAAGCGGCACCGAATTGACCGAGGTCGAAGCCGACGACCTTGCGGCCCGGGGTGGCGCGGCCGACGATGATCAGCGCCGCTCCGATGATTCCGGCCAGGTAGACGCTCATCAGGAGCGCGAGCGAGTCCCAGGCGTTCGGGGCGTTGAAGTCGGAGCAGTTGATGCCCGCAGGGCAGTCGAAACCGGAGAGGTCGAGGAAAGAGGCGATGAACAGCACGACCGCTGCTCCGATCACCACGCCGTCGCCTCGAGTGAGGGAGCGGATATTCACGTGAAGGTCCTTAGTCGGTCGTCTCGTCGGGGCGGTCGTCGCTGCCGCCTGCACGGGTGCGGCGGGCACGGCACGAAGCTCGGGGGGCGGCCCCCCATCGTACGGATGAATCTATCGTCTGCCCGGTCGGGTTGTGTCCCCGCCGGGACGCCGGACGCACATCCCCCCAATTTCGCCTCAGAACTACCCCTTGAGGTAGCTGCTGATGCCGTCGGCAATGCCCTGTGCCGCCTTCTGACGCCAGGCCGCGCTGGTGAGCAGGGCGGCGTCCTTCGGATCACGCATATTGCCGCATTCGATGAACACTTTGGGCACGGTCGACAAATTAAGTCCGCCCAGGTCCTTACGAACGTCCAATCCGGTATTGCCGCCGACGTAATTGGAAGGCGCACTTCCGGTAGCCCGGACGAATAGCCCCGCGATCCGGGTGCCGAGGTCGCGCGAGGGCTCGACGATCTTCGAGGTGTCCGCCGCCCCGCCCCGCACCGGCCCGGGGAGGATCACATGGAATCCGCGGTTGCCGACCGCGGAGCCGTCCGCGTGCACCGACACCACCGCGTCGGCCCGCGCCTGGTTGCCGATCCGGGCCCGCTCGTCCACACACGGCCCGTACGGGCGGTCGTTGTCGTACGTCAGCACGACCTTCGCGCCCTGCGCCTGGAGCAGGGCGCGCAGCCGGTGCGACACATCGAGGGTGAACCGGGCCTCCGCGTAACCGGAGTTGGTGGACGTCCCGGTGGTGTCGCACTCCTTGTGCGTGGTGCCGATGTCCACCTGGCGGTTGATCTCGCCGGTGTGCAGATGGTTGTTCGGGTTGTGCCCGGGGTCGATGACGACGGTCTTGCCGGACAGCGGCCCGGTGGCCCCGCCGCCCGCGGGCTTCGACGGCTTCTCGGAGGGTGCGTGGGATGCGGATGTCTTCGTCTTCTCCGGCACCGGGGCGCTCTTCGACGGCGGCGGCGCGGAGGTACCGCTGCCGCCCTGCCGGGGCTCGGCCCGCGTCCCGCCGCCGACGTCGCCCGCGCCGCAGCCCGCGGCACTCAGGCACACGGTCGCGAGCGCGGTGGCGGCGAGCAGGGACCGGCGGCGCCGGGTGGGGGGAACACTCTCGTCGTACGGCACCACGCGATGCTATCCGGGCCTCGGGCGGCCCGCCTCAGATCGCCGTCCCCGCGCCCGTCCGCCGCAGCACCCGCAGCGAGTCCGTCACCGAGACCTCGGTGAACGCACCGGATTCCAGTGCCCGCAGATAGACGCGGTACGGCGCCTGGCCGCCGTGCGCGGGGTCCGGGAAGACGTCGTGGATCACCAGCAGCCCGCCCTCGGCGACATGCGGCGCCCAGCCCTCGTAGTCGCCGTTCGCGTGCTCGTCGGTGTGCCCCCCGTCGATGAAGACGAAGCCGAGCTTCCCGCCCCAGACCGCCGCGATCTGCGGGGACCGTCCCACCAGCGCCACGACGTGCTCCTCCAGGCCCGCCGCATGCAGGGTCCGGCGGAAGGTCGGCAGGGTGTCCATCCGGCCGACCTCCGGGTCCACCACGGTCGGGTCGTGGTACTCCCAGCCGGGCTGCTGCTCCTCGCTGCCGCGGTGATGGTCGACGGTGAGGGCCGTCACACCGGCCGCCCGCGCCACATCGGCGAGCAGGATCGTGGAGCGCCCGCAGTACGTGCCGACCTCCAGGATCGGCAGCCCCAGCGCGGCGGCCTCGGTGGCGGCCGCGTACAGCGCGAGTCCTTCGGCCACCGGCATGAAGCCCTTGGCGGCCTGGAAGGAGGCGAGAATCGCGGGCTCGGGCTCGACGGCGGACTCGGCAGGCACGGGTTCCTCCTGGTGGGGACGGTGATGAGCGGTACGCGTTCGACGGCGCCCCATCGTGCCGTACGCGCCCGCCGGTGGTCTCGGCGGGGGCGCGGCCGACGCCTGGCCCCGGCGAAATTCTCTGACCGGAGTCAGAGGATGAGCGAACTCACGGCAAACCGGACCGAAACGATCACCTGGTGATGGAGGCCCGGCGCGACGTGGCGCCGGGCCTCGCGACGAGACGAGGAGCACCGGCACGATGCTGCGAACCTCCGCAGGCGCATGAGTGCCGAGCGTATTTCTGCTCCAGTAGCTTTCCCCGGGAGCGGTAACTTGCCAACGCCCCCTGAGGGCTGTCCCGTGATCGACGCCGCGCGCTGATCCACCGGGGACCACGGGACAACCCTCAGGAAGGGCCAGTTGCCGCAGAGCAGAACAACCGGAGGATCACGCATGCCCCGAGAAGCTCCGTACCTCGCGGTGGCCGATGTGCTGCGTGCACGGATTCTCGCGGGAGAGTGGGGGATCGGGGAGCGCCTGCCGTCCCGGGTACGGCTCGCCGAGGGGTACGGGGTCGGGCGCAACGTGGTGCAGAGGGCCATGGACCGATTGATCGCCGAGGGTCTCCTCGAAGGACGCGCCGGCTCAGGCACCTACGTCCGCGTCCCGCGCGAGCGCCTGCGGCTGGTGCGCTCGCGGCACCGGGACCGCGGGTACGGCTCCTCCTGCTCGGAGGAGGAGCGGGGCCGGGCCGACGCCTGGGATTCACACAGCCAGGTGCGTGTCCCCGCTCCTGAAGAAGTCGCCGAGCGGCTCGGCATCAGCCCCGGAGACCTCTGCGTCAACACGCATTACGAATTTCTCGCCGACGGGCAACCCGTCCAGCTCTCCGACTCCTGGGAGCCGATGGCCATCACGGACGGAACGCCGATCGTGCTGCCCGAGAAGGGGCCCCTGGCGGGAAAGGGGGTGGTCGAGCGCATGCACTCCATCGGTGTGGTCATCTCGACCGTGGTCGAGGTTCCGCGCCCGGCTCGTGCCACCCCGGCACAGGCGAACCTGCTGGGAATCAGCACGGGGGACCTCGTGCTCCAGATCGAGCGCACCATCTACGACAGCGACGGACGCCCGGTGGAAACCGCCGACATGGTCATTCCCGACGCGCGTCGGGAAGTGGTCTACGAGTTCGGAGCCGACCGTCCGTAGCTGTCGAAGCGATCAGAGCAATTTCTCACTTCCGGCGGCAGGAGAGACGCATGTCGAAAACTTCCCGGCTCGGACTTCTGGGGGACCGGGACTTCGGGCGCTTGTTCGCTGCCACCGCGCTCGGCCAGCTGGGCGACCGCGTCATCTTTCTGGCGCTGCCTCTGGTCGCCATCAGGGCATTGAACGCCGATGAGTTCCAGGTCGGGTTACTGGCCGCGATGACCACCGCAGGCTCGCTCCTGGTCGGACTGCCGGCAGGCGCGTGGGTGGACCGCATGCGGAAGCGATCGGTGATGATCAGCACTGATTTCGTTCGCGCGCTGGTCCTCCTGACGATACCGGTCGCATGGTGGGCCGACCGGCTCACCATCTGGTGGCTCTGCACAGTCGCCCTGCTTCATGGCGTGCTGACTGTCTTCTTCGATGTCGCGTACGTCAGCTATCTTCCGCACTTGGTGGGACGCGACAATCTCATGGAAGGAAACTCGAAGCTGTCGGCAATGCGCTCGGTGACCAGTATCGGTGGACCGACGATGGCAGGGCCGCTGATCGGTCTGGTCGGAGCCCCTGCGACGCTCTTGGTGAGTTCGGCAGGGATGGCCATGTCGGGGATGCTCGCGGTCACTGTCCAAAAGCGCGAGCAGAAGCCGGAACCAAGTGAGCGTCATCAACTGGGTCGAGAGATCAAGGAGGGATTGAAGTTCGTTCTGAAACACCCCACCCTGCGGGCGATCATGCTCGGGGATGCGGTGTTCAACCTTTTTCTGGTCATGTATCAAAGCATGTTGCTGATCTTTTTGGAGCGGGAGTTGGGTCTCCAGCCCTTCGGCAGCGGCCTCATCCTGTCGGGAATGGGGTGTGGTGCCTTGCTGGGCGCACTGCTGGCGACCACGGTCTCCAAGAGGGTCGGGCAAGGTCGGGTCATCTGGCTGGCATCACTGGTCACTTGTCCGTTGACCGTCCTCATGCCATTGGCGCGACCGGGTTGGAGCGTCTGTGCGGCTGCGATCGGACTCGCGGCTCTTTCGCTGGGCGGAGTGGTCCGCGTCGTGTCCCAGTCGAGCTTCCAACAGGCCATGACACCGGATCGGCTGCTGGGCCGGATGAGCGCAACGACTCGCTTCGTGTCCTGGGGCGGCATTCCCCTCGGTGGGCTTCTGGGCGGAGCCTCGGGCTCTGTCTTCGGAGCAACGGGCACCTTGTGGGTCGGTGCGGCCGGTATGACTTTGAGCGTCCTCCCCACCTTCCTGTCACCGCTTCGGACCATGCGCACATTGCCCACCACAGTCTCTGCGTGAGGGGCCGACACGGACAGGCCCCCGAGTCCTCGACGCGGACAACGGGACAGTGCCGGCTCCGGGCGCGACGACGTACGCCCCCGCCGAACGCGGAACGTGCTCGGCGGGGGCGTACGAGGGGTGAGCCCGGGTCGGGGCGCCCCCGGCGGGGCTGCGATGTGGTGGTCAGCAGCTCTGCCAGAGTCGGGTCATGACGCGGACGCCGAAGCGCAGGCCCTCCAGCGGGACGCGCTCGTCCACGCCGTGGAACAGCCGGCCGTAGTCCAGGTCGTGCGGGAGCTTGAGGCCCTTGAAGCCGAAGCAGCGGATACCGAGGTGGGTGAAGGCCTTGGCGTCGGTGCCGCCCGGGTTGCAGTACGGGACGGGGTGGCCGTCCGGGTCCTCGGCGCGCACGGCCTCGCACATGGCGTCGACCAGCGGGCCGTCGAACGTGGTCTCCAGCGCGATGTCGTGGTTGACCCACTCGCGGCTGACCGAGGGGAGCAGCAGCCTGTCGATCGTGTCGATCAGCTCCTGCTCGTGGCCGGGCAGGAAGCGGCCGTCCACCCGGGCGGTCGCCTTCCCGGGGATGACGTTGGTCTGGTAGCCGGCGTCGAACATGGTGGGGTTCGCGGAGTTGCGGAGCACCACCTGCATGAAGTCGGAGACCGGGCCCAGCTTCGCGAGGCTGCCCTCGACGTCGTTCTCGTCGAACTCGACACCGTAGAGGCGGGCCGCCTCCTCCAGCAGGGCGCGGACCGGTTCGATCAGCCGGATCGGGAAGGTCTCGCGGCCGATGCGGGTGAGCGACTCGGCGAGGTCGGTGACCGCGTTCTCGTCGTTGGGGGACGAGCCGTGGCCGGCCCGGCCGGTCGCGGTGAGCTCCATCCAGGCCATGCCGCGCTGGGCGTTCTCGATCGGGTAGAGGCGGCGGGTGTCGTCGATGGCGAAGGAGAAGCCGCCGCCCTCGCCGATCGCCTCGGTGACCCCGGCGAACAGCTCCGGGCGGTGCTCGACCAGCCAGTGGGCGCCGAACTTCCCGCCCGCCTCCTCGTCGGCGAGGAAGGCGAGGACCAGGTCGCGCGAGGGCCGGGTGCCGGTGCGGGCGAAGTGGCGGGCGGTGGCCAGCATGACGGCCACCGTGTCCTTCATGTCGATCGCGCCGCGGCCCCAGAGGTAGCCGTCGCGGATCTCGCCGGAGAACGGCGGGACCTGCCACTCGGAGGCGTCGGCGGGGACCACGTCCAGATGGCCGTGGACCAGCAGGGCACCGCGCTCCGGGGCGGCGCCGGCGATCCGGGCGATGACATTGGCGCGGCCCGGGGCGGACTCGACCAGCTCGGACTCGATGCCCACCTCGGCGAGGCGGCCCACCACCCAGTCGGCGCTCGCCCGCTCGTTGCTGGTGGGGTTGGAGGTGTCGAACCTGATCAGTTCGGCGCAGAGTCCGATGACTTCCTCCTGGGCCTCGGCGGAGGCCGGAACGAAGGAGGCGGAGGGGTCGGCGGTGGTCATGCTGCTCCCACAGGGGTTGTCGCGCGGGCGGCGGGGGCGGCGGCGTCCTCGTCGTCCAGGGTGGAGGTGCCGTACGGCTTCACCCAGCCCAGCAGGCCGAGGACGCTGTACAGGATGAAGGCGGTGGCCAGGGAGTTCAGGGCCGGAATGCCGCCGTCGTAGAACTTGCCGACGCAGAACGCCACGATCCAGATGGCGATGGACATCGGCACCCAGGTGGGCGAGGAGCTCGGCAGGGTCTCGGACTCACGGGTGTCGTCCAGCGGCTTGCGCATCCGCTTCACGACCCAGTACTCGGCCACGATGATGCCGCCGATGGGCGGGATCGCGACGCCGAGGACGGAGAGGAACTCGGTGAAGTGGGTCATGATCCCGACCGCGGACAGGACCGTGCCCGCGATGCCGAGGACGATCGTGACCGCACCGCGGTGCAGCCGCTTGCCGAAGACGACCTGGAAGAAGTTGACGACGCCGAGCGAGGAGCCGTACAGGTTCCAGTCGTTGATCTTGGCGGTGGACATCAGGACCACGATGACGCCGAAGACGCCGGAGGTGGAGAGCACGATGTGCGAGACCTCGCTGCTCTTCACCAGGTGGCCCAGGAGCACACCGGTCATGCCGACGATGTACTCGGAGAGGATCATCGACGAGGCGCTCTGCACGAAGACGTGCGAGCCCTTCTTGTTGTACCGGGTCATCTCCGGGGCCACGATCGCACCGGTCATGAAGCCGCCCGCGATGGCGGTGGCCGCGACGGCGAGCGGGATCGCCTCACCGGGGGGCGGCGAGTGGATCAGATCGCTGATCGAGTGGTCCTTCAGCGTCGAGACGACCGACCAGGCGACCATCGCGAAGAAGAGCGGCGTCACGATCTTGGCGAAGACGGCCATGTACTTGAAGCCGAAGATCACCAGCGCGGTGATGGCGATGCCGGCCAGGACGCACCACAGCCAGGACGGGCCGCCGACCAGCGCCGAGACGCTGTTGCCGAAGATCGTGTTCTGGACGCCGAACCAGCCGACCAGGCTGACCGCGATGACGAAGCTGACCAGCGCCGAGCCGTTGCGGCCGAAACCGACCCAGCGGGTCAGCATCGGGGTCGCCAGGCCCTCGCGCATACCGGCCAGACCGATCGCGAAGATCACGACCTCCAGGATCACCGCGCCGAGCGTGAAGGCGAGGAAGGCATCCCCGAAGGTCATGCCGACACCGATGGTGGCGCCGAGGGTGAACTGCGAGATCGAGCCGGACTGGGCCAGCCACTGGAGCAGCATCGACCAGAAGCCGAACCGCTTGTCGCGCGGGACGCGGGACAGCGAGTAGTCGTCGCTGCCGATGGCCTTGGCCTCGTGGGCCACGGCCCCGGCCTGTGGGTTGGCTGCCATCAGGACTCCTGGGGTGTACGGCCGAAGGTCTGCAGGTGTGCAAGCGACCCGTAGCGGTTGACGAGGTTGTCGAACTCCACCGCGTCGTGGAAGTCCAGTTGACCGCTGCCGTAGGCCTTGGCGACCTCCACGGCGTAGCGGGCGGCGGACGCGATGTCCGCCTCGTGGCTCGCGCCCGTACCGCAGCCCGGCACCGCGGCGGCCGAGGTGATGGCCAGGCCGACGACCGGGGCGGCCGTCGCGGTGGAGGGCTGCAGGATCGAATTGATGTGGTGTGCACCGTTACCGTACGGGGTGATGTCCTGCGTGGTCACGGGGTACGTGACCAACGGCTCACCGGTCACCACGGCCAGCAGTTCGCCCAGCGGTTCGCTGACCCGGAGCACCCAGCCCTCCTTGACGGTGGGCGACAGGGCGAGGCCCTTGTGGTTGATGATCCGGTTGCCCTTGGTGGTGTCGATGGAGAGCACGGCCTCCATCTCGCCGGTCACCTCGTGGCGGTTCATGGTGGCGATGTCCACGGGCGAGCCCATGAACGGAACCGGGTCGTGCGGCTCGGTCGGCGCGTCCGGGCAGATGTGGGTGGCGACGATCACATCGCCGGGCAGCACGTCGCCGCGGCGGCGCATGTCGAGCAGCTTGGCGGCGGTGGCGATCGCCGAGACGGCGCCGTCGGCGTCGGAGACCAGGCCGGTCACCTCGGGCCGGGCGCCGATGCCGCCGAGCCGGCCCACCACGCCCAGCGTGCGGGCGCTGCCACCGGACGTACGTCCGTGGGAGCCGGGGATACGGACCATCACGAAGTCCGTCGAACCCTGCTCACCGGCGACCGTGGTGACCTTCGCGGACGAGCCCTCGGTCCCGCTCACGGAGTCGAGGTACTCGACGACCGTCTTGCCATTGACCTGGGGATCGTCCAACAGATCGACGATGTCCAGCACGTACTTCAACATGGGGGGCCTTTCTCGCTCATCCGGGCACCCGGGCCGGCGCTCGACGGGGGAAGCGCGGGGCGGGGTGCTGAGGCCACATTCGGGATCGGATAGCGTTGAACGCAACTGTTTCCCGTTATTTGCAATTCAGGTCTGAATGGTGAGATGACGATGGCGGACTTCGATCTGGACCGGCGCACCCCCGCCGGATCCCTGCAAACCGTCGACCGGGCGCTCCTCGTACTGCTCGCCTTCGAGCGGACCAGGCCCGACTGGGGCGTCACCGAGGTCGCCGAGGAGTTCGGCTGGGACACCTCGGTGGCCCAGCGGCTGCTCGCCACCCTCGCCGGACGCGGCTTCCTGGTCTCCGACCCGGTCACCCGCCGGTACCGCATCGGCCCCGCCGTGCTGCGCCTGGGCAGGCTCTGGGAGCGCTCCGGATCGCTGGAGCTGCTGGCCGGTCCGGTCCTGGAGGAGCTGCGCCGGGCCACCGGTGACACCGTGCTCTTCTGCCTGCCGGACAGCTTCCACATGCGGTGCGTCGCCGCCGAGGAGGGGGTGGCCGGGCCGCTGCGCTACTACCCCCTGGTCGGCGAGCTCTACCCGGCGCACGCCGGGGCGACCAGCAAGTCGTACTACGCGTACCTCCCCGACGAGCAGCGCCACCGGCTCTTCCGGGGCCGCCCGATGGCCCGGTTCACCGACCGGACGGTCACCGACCCGGACCGGCTGGAGGAGGAGTTCCTCAAGATCCGCGCCCAGGGGTACGCCTGGACGGTCGGCGAGTACGACACCGGCATCGCGACCGTCGCCGTACCGGTCTTCCTCGGCCGCGAGCCGTACGGCAGCCTCAGCCTCGGCGGCGCCGAGGAACTCTTCCCGGGCGCGCCGCACGACCGGCTCGACGCGCTGCGCCACGCGGCCCAACTGCTGGAGAAGCGGCTCACCCACCCTCCGCAGCGCCCGAAACCCCGCACCCGACGCCCCCGAACCGACCGATGACCCGGAAGAGAACCAAGAGGAACCCCATGAATCTGCTGCTGCTCTCCAACTCCACCCAGTACGGCCGGGGTTACCTGGAACACGCCCTCGACACCGTCACCGCGTTCCTGCCCTCCGGCGCCCGCCTCGCCTTCGTCCCCTACGCGCTCGCCGACTACACCGCGTACACCGCACGCGTCCGCGAAGCCCTCGCACCGTCCGGGATCGCTGTGCGCGGGGTCCATGAGAACGCCGACCCGGTCGCCGAACTCGCCGCGTCCGACGCCGTGTTCATAGGCGGTGGCAACTCCTTCCGGCTGCTGAGCGCCCTGTACCGGACCGGTCTGCGGGACGCCGTGACCGAGGCGGTGCGGGGCGGGCTGCCGTACATGGGGGCCAGCGCCGGGACGAACATGGCGGCGCCCACCCTGCGCACCACCAACGACATGCCCATCGTGCAGCCGCCGTCCTTCGAGACGCTGGGGCTCGTCCCGTTCCAGATCAACCCGCACTATCTGGACCCGGACCCGGCCAGCACCCACAAGGGCGAGACCCGCGAGGAGCGGCTCACCGAGTTCCTGGAGGAGAACGACGTGCCGGTGCTAGGCCTGCGCGAGGGCTCATGGCTGCGGGTCGACGGACGCCAGGCCCGGGTGCAGGGCGCCCGGCCCGCCCGGCTGTTCACCCGCGGTGCGCAGCCGCAGGAGCTCCCGGCGGGCTCGGACGTCTCTCATCTGCTCACGACGACACCGCGGTTCGACGCTCCGGTGCGCTGACGCCCAGCACCAGATCGGCATCGACCGCCCGGCCGTCGCCCGGGTGGACGGCCGGGCGGGCGACCGGCGCGTACCCGGTGGCCGACCCGGCCAGCACGAAGTTGCCGCCGTGCGGGACGGCCAGCGTGTAGTGGCCCTCCTCGTCCGCCACGGTGAGACCGGCCTGCCGGCCCCGGTGGTCGATCAGCGTGACATTGGCGCGGTCCACCGGGGCGCCGTCCCCGTCCGTCACCCGGCCGCGGAAGCCGTCGGAGCCGGCGACCGGGCGGGAGGCGACGGGCGCCGGGGCGTCCTCGTCGCCGCTCGCCGGCAGCGCCGGGCGCATCGCCTGGCGCCGCGACGGCAGGAACGAGGCCAGCACCAGCCCGATCACCACCGCACCCATCGCGATCAGGAACGAGATGCGGAACCCCTCCATCGAGGGCAGCGGCACCCCGCCTGTGCGCACCGAGGTGTTCGCCAGCACCATGCCGATCACGGCGCTCGACACCGAGGTGCCGATCGACCGCATCAGGGTGTTCAGGCCGTTGGCCGCGCCGGTCTCCGACGGGTCGACGGCCCCGGTGATCAGCGTGGGCAGCGAGGAGTACGCGAGCCCGATGCCGGCCCCGAGCACCACCGCGATCACCACGGTCTGCCAGGCGGCGCTCATCAGCCCCAGCCCCGCCCCGTAGCCGATCGCCATGACCAGCAGGCCGAGCATCAGCGAGACCTTGGGGCCCCGGCGGGCGGAGAGCCGGGCGTACAGCGGGGCGACGAGCATCATCGTCAGACCGAGCGGCGCCACGCACAGCCCCGCGACCACCATCGACTGCCCGAGGCCGTACCCCGTCGAGGCCGGCAGCTGGAGCAGCTGCGGCAGGACCAGCGAGATGGCGTAGAAGGCGACCCCGAGCATGATCGAGGCGAGGTTGGCGAGCAGCACCTCGCGCCGGGCCGTGGTCCGCAGATCGACCAGCGGGGCCGGGCTGCGCAGCTCGAACAGGCCCCACAGGACGAGGATCACCAGCGCGGCGGCGATCAGCCCGAGCGTGCTGCCCGAGGTCCAGCCCCAGTCGCTGCCCTTGGTGATCGGCAGCAGCAGGCAGACCAGGCCGAGCGAGAGCCCCAGCGCACCGGCCAGGTCGAACCGGCCGGGGGCGCGCAGCGTGGGCTCCGGCACGACCAGGACGGTGAGCGCCATCGACAGCACACCGAGCCCGGCCGCGCCGAAGAACAGGGTGTGCCAGTCGGAGTGCTGGGCGACCAGCGCGGCGGCGGGCAGCGCCAGTCCGCCGCCGACCCCGATCGAGGAGCTCATCAGCGCCATCGCCGAGCCGAGCCGCTCGCGCGGCAGTTCGTCACGCATGATGCCGATGCCCAGCGGGATGGCGCCCATGGCGAAGCCCTGGAGCGCACGGCCCGTGATCATGACCACGAGTTGGTCGGTGAAAGCGCATATCAAGGAGCCGATCACCATCACGGCGAGGCTGGCGAGCAGCATCTTCCGCTTGCCGTAGAGGTCGCCGAGCCGCCCCATGATCGGGGTGGCGACGGCCCCCGCGAGCAGCGTCGCGGTCATCACCCAGGTGGCGTTCGACGGATCGGTGTGCAGCAGGGCGGGCAGGTCCTTGATGACGGGGACCAGCAGGGTCTGCATCACCGCGACGGTGATGCCCGCGAAGGCGAGTACGGGGACGACACCGCCGCCCGCCCTGCGCGGCTGCGGATCGGAGAGTTCCCCGGTGTGCTGTCCGTTCGTCGTCTCTGGCATGCGTGCGGCCTCCAGGCGGCGTGATCGAGGGTCTGAAGAGCATGCGGGTGCGGCGGGCGGGCAGCGCCGACCGCCAACTGAGTGCACGCTGAAACCTTCCTGGTGTCCGCGGTATTCCGTTGATCGAGGTGCGAACGGGGGCACGACGGCGCACTCGCATCGGCGCGCGCGAAGATCCGGCCGGCATCTGACCTTCCGTCAGAATGGAACGTGTTCTACTCTTGCGCCGTTCCAGTGGCTGCGACCGGCGAGGATCCGCATGGGCATCGGAATCACCGAAGAACACAGGGAGTTGGCGCAGGCCGTACGAGGCTGGCTGGCGCGCGCCGTACCGCCGCAGGAGATCCGCAAGCTGCTCGACGCGGACGCTCCCCACGCCCCCGGCGTGCGCCCCGGGTACTGGGACGGGCTCGCGGAACAGGGTCTGCTCGCTGTCCATCTGCCCGAGAAGTACGGGGGCGGCGGCGGCCGGCTCCTCGATCTGGCCGTGGTCCTCGAAGAGGCGGGCCGGGCCGCGCTCCCCGGCCCGTATCTGTCGAGCTCCCTCGCTTCCGCCGTACTGCACACGGCGGGGTCGCACGAGCCGGTGCGCGGGCTCGCGGACGGTACGCGCATCGGCGCCGTCGCCCTCGGCCCCGGCACCCTCACCGCCGTCGAGAGCGAGGACGGCCATCTGCTCGACGGCACCGCGCCGCCCGTCCTCTCCGGCGCCGACGCCGATCTGCTCCTCCTGCCCGCCGAATCGGCCACCGGCACCCTCTGGTTCGCCGTCGACGCCGCCACCGAGGGGCTGACCGCCCGCCCGCACGACGGCGCCGACCCGACCCGGCCCACCGCCCGGATCCACGCCGAGGGGGTGCTCGTCCCCACCACCCGGCTCGTCCGGACCGACACCACGCGCGTCCGTGACCTCGCCGCCGTCCTCCTCGCCGCGGAAGCCTGCGGAACCGCCGCCAGGGCGCTGCACACCGCCGCCGAACACGCCAAGGTCCGCGAACAGTTCGGCCGCCCCATCGGGCAGTTCCAGGGCGTCAAGCACCTCTGCGCCGACATGCTCGTACGCGTCGAGCGGGCCCGTGCGCTGGCCTGGGACGCGGCCCGCGCCGCCGACGAGGAGACGGACCCGGACGTACGGTCCATGGTCGCCGCCCTCGCGGCGTCGGACGCCCTCGACGCCGCGTACGGCTGTGCCAAGGACTGCATCCAGATCCTCGGCGGCATCGGCTTCACCTGGGAGCACGACGCCCATCTGTATCTGCGCCGGGCCCTGGTGGCCCGGCAGTTGCTGGGGACCGGCGACAGCCACCGGCTGCGGGCCGTCCGGTTGGCCGAGGGCGGGGCGCGCCGCGGGCTCGCCCTCGAACTCCCCGCCGGGGCCGCCGCCCACCGGGCTGCCGCGCGCGAGGCCGTCGCCGCCGCCCGCGGCCTCGACCCGAAGGCCGCCCGCCGCGCCCTCGCACCGACCGGCTACGCCGCCCCGTACCTCCCCGCCCCCTACGGCCTGGGTGCGGGCCCCGTGCAACAACTCGCCATCCAGCAGGAGTTGGCGGAACAAGGAGTGAAGCTGAGCGACCTCGGGATCGCCACCTGGGTGGTGCCCTCGCTCATCGCCCACGGCACGGCCGAGCAGCAGGAGCGCTATCTGCTGCCCACCCTGCGCGGCGAACTCCTGTGGTGCCAGCTGTTCTCGGAGCCCGGTGCGGGGTCCGACCTCGCCTCGCTGCGCACGAAGGCGGAGCGGACCGAGGAGGGCTGGCGGATCAACGGCCAGAAGGTGTGGACGAGCGCCGCCCAGTGGGCCGACCACGGGATCCTGCTCGCCAGGACCGACCCGGACGCCCCCAAGCACCAGGGCATCGGCTACTTCCTCGTCGACATGAAGAACACCCCGGGCATCGACATCCGGCCGCTGAAGGAGATCACCGGCGACGCCCTCTTCAACGAGGTGTATTTCGACGACGTCCTGCTGCCCGCCGACGCCGTCGTGGGCGAGCCCGACGGCGGCTGGAAGGTCGCCCGCAACACCCTGGGCAACGAACGCGTCCACATGGCCGACCAGATGACCTTCGACACCGGCCTGGAGTCGCTGATCGCACGCTCCGGCGAACTCGACGGCGCCTGCCGGGCCCGCATCGGAGCGCTCGCCGCCGAGGCCCACGCACTGGGCTGCATCGGACTGCGGACCACGATGCGGCAGGTCTCCGGTCTGGAACCCGGAGCGGGAGCCTCCGTCCGCAAGCTCGTCCAGACCACCCACCAGCAGAAGGTCGCCGAACTCGCCCTCGAACTCCTCGGCCCGGCGGGCGCGGCCGGCGAGGGGCCGGCGGAGCGGGCCCTGCACGGCTTCCTGATGTCCCGCTGTCTGACCATCGCGGGCGGCACCACCCAGGTTCAGCTCAATGTCGTCGCCGAGCGCATCCTCGGCCTCCCGCGCGATTGAAGGGACTTGCCATGAAGCCCGCACAGCACGCGAAGCCCATGAAGCTCATGAAGGCGTACGTCGTCGGTGTCGGAATGACGAAGTTCGAGAAGCCCGAGACACGCGACTGGCAGTACTGGGACATGGCGAAGGAGGCCGGCGCGGCCGCGCTCGCCGATGCCTCCCTCGCCTACGAGCAGATCCAGCAGGCCGTCGTCGGCTACTGCTTCCAGCCCTCCACCGCCGGCCAGCGCGCGGTGTACGAGCTCGGCCTGACCGGGATCCCCGTCTACAACGTCAACAACAACTGCGCCACCGGCTCCACCGCGCTGATGGCGGCCCGGCAGTTCGTCGAGGGCGGCGGCAGCGACTGCGTCCTCGCGCTCGGCTTCGAGAAGATGACGCGCGGCGCCCTCGGCGGCGGTGGCGCGGACGGGGGTGCCGCGGCCCGCGGCGGAGCCGCTGATGCCTGGGGCAAGACGTCACCCGTGGCCCGGCACTACGGAATCATGGCCGCAGCCCACGGCTTCGAGATGAGCCCGCCCACCGCCCAGATCTTCGGCAACGCGGCCCGCGAGCACATGGCGCGGTACGGGACGACCGAGGCGCAACTCGCCGCCGTCGGCGCCAAGAACCACCGCCACTCGGTGAACAACCCGTACGCCCAGTTCCAGGACCCGTACACGGTCGAGGAGATACTCGCCGCGAAGACCATCCACAGCCCGCTGACCAAGCTCCAGTGCTCACCCACCTCCGACGGCGCGGCCGCCGCCGTCGTCGTGTCGGAGCGCTTCGTCGAGAGCCACGGCCTGGGCGACCGGGCGGTGGAGATCGTCGCGCAGGCCATGACCACCGACACCGGCGACTCCTTCGCCTCGGGGACCTGTATCGACGCGGTCGGCCTGCCGGTGTCGCGGGCCGCCGCCCGGCAGGTCTACGAGGCCTCCGGGCTCTCGGCCGCCGACCTGGACGTCATCGAACTGCACGACTGCTTCTCCATCAACGAACTCCTCACCTACGAGGCGCTCGGGCTGTGCGGCGAGGGCGAGTCCGGGAAGCTCGTCGAGTCCGGCGCCACCACGTACGGCGGCCGCTGGGTGGTCAACCCGTCCGGCGGGCTGATCTCCAAGGGGCACCCGCTCGGCGCCACCGGAATCGCCCAGGCGGCGGAGCTCACCTGGCAGTTGAGGGGAGAGGCCAGCGACCGGCAGGTGCCCGGAGCCCGGGTCGGCCTGGCGCACAACATCGGGCTCGGCGGGGCGGCGGTGGTCACGCTGCTGCGGCGGTAGCGAGGCGGCCGGCGGGTGAGCGGCGCAGGTGTGCCCGCGTGCCGGGCGACGCGTGACGGGTGGTGGCCCGCGGGGCGAGCGGCGCAGGTCCCCGCCGGGTCCCTGGGCCGAGCCGGAGTCGGCTCATATACCGGTGTACGGGGCGCGCGGCGGCTGCGAGTATGACCGGCATGGTGAACATCACGACGCCCGTGCCCTTGCGCAAGCGCCCCGGCACCCGTACCTGGGCCGTGATGCTCGCCGCATTCGTCGGACAGTTCCTCGTCGTACTCGATGTGTCCGTCGTCAACGTGGCCCTGCCGTCGATGCGTTCCGACCTGGACATGAGCGCCGCCGGACTGCAATGGGTGCTCAACGCCTACTCCATCGCGTTCGCGGGATTCATGCTGCTCGGCGGACGCGCCGCCGACATCTACGGCCGCAAGCGGATGTTCCTCACCGGACTCGCCCTGTTCACCGCGGCTTCCCTGGCCGGTGGGCTCGCCCAGGAGGGCTGGCAGCTGCTGGCCGCCCGCGCCGTCCAGGGGCTCGGCGCCGCCGTTCTCTCCCCGGCGACCCTCACCCTGCTCACCACCGTGTTCCCCGAGGGGCCGGCCAGGACCCGGGCGATCGGCACCTGGATGGCCGTCGGCGCGGGCGGCGGCGCGGCGGGCGGGCTGATCGGCGGGGTGCTGACCGATCTGCTCTCCTGGCGGTGGGTCCTGCTGATCAATGTGCCGATCGGTGTCTGCGTCCTGGCCGGCGCCGCACTCCGGCTCGCCGAGAGCCGGGCGGGCGAGCGGCGGCGCATCGACTTCCTCGGCGCGGTCCTGGTCACGGCGGGCCTCGCCTCCGTCGCCTACGGCATCGTGCAGATCGAGGCGGCGGGCTGGACCGCGGCGGCGACCCTGCTGCCGCTGCTCGGCGGGGTGGCCGTGCTCATCGTCTTCGTCGTGGTGGAGGCCAGGGCGGTGGAGCCGCTGATGCCGCTCAGGGTCCTCGCGACCCGCGCGGTGACCTCGGCGAACGCGGCGACGTTCGTCATCGGCTCGGCGTCGTTCGCGATGTGGTACTTCATGACGGTGTACGCCCAGACGGTGCTGGGCTACACCCCGCTGGAGGCCGGACTCGCCCTGATACCCACGTCGTTGGCCGTCGTCCTCGGCTCGAAGTGCGCACCCCGCATCATGACCGGGGTCGGCGCGAAGAACCTGGCGCTCATCGGTACGGCCGTCGCCGCCGCGGGCTTCGGCTGGCAGTCCACGATGGGCCCGGACGGCTCGTACCTCACCTCGGTCTGCCTGCCCGGAATCCTGATGATGGGCGGTACGGGCCTGGCGGCCACCCCGCTCGCCTCGCTCGCCATCACGGGTGCGGGCCCCGGGGAGGCCGGGCTCGTCTCCGGCCTCATCGGCACCTCCCGCACGATGGGCGGCGCACTGGGTCTCGCCGTGCTCTCCACCGTCGCCGCGGCACGCACCGCGGGCGGCACCGGACCGGAGGAGCTCACGGCCGGTTACGCACTCGCCTTCCGGACGGCCGGCACGGTGCTGCTGGGCGGATTGCTGCTGATGGCGCTCTGGCTGCCGCGCCACCGCTCGGCTCAGCACTGACCCGGACGGCGCCGTCCCGGCCGCCTGCAGCCACCCCTGCTCCCGTGCCGCCCGCACCGCCTCCATCCGGTTGCGGGTGCCGGTCCTGCCGATCGCCGACGACAGACGGTTCCGCACCGTCGGCTCGGACAGATGCAGTGTGTGTACGGACTTCGCGATGACATATGTCATGGCCGGGCGCCGGCCCGCGAATGAATCTGACGCCACGTCAGCAGCAGTCTTCACAAGTGCTGGGCACTGCGTTATACATGAGTTCATCGGCTAGAACGCGTTCTAGAAAGGGCGTGGCGGCCGGTCCCGCGCGACCTCGGTGCGGCCGACGGTGCGGACGGCCGCGCCGAGGTCTTCCCACCATCAAGGAGCAGCTCTCCCATGCCCATTGATGCCGAAAAGGCTCTCGCCGCCGAACCCCGTTCCGCCCGGATCGGGTGGGACCACAAGGACGTACAGCTCTACCACCTCGGGATCGGAGCCGGCTTCGACCCCGACCGTACCGACGCCGCCGTGGACCCCGACGAGCTGCGCTACACACTGGAGTCCCGGCTCCATGTGCTGCCCTCCTTCGCCACCGTCGCGGGAGCGGGCATGGGTGTCGTCGGCGGACTCTCCTCGCCCGGCATCGACATCGACCTCGCCGCCGTCCTGCACGGCGGGCAGAGCGTACGGGTGCACCGGCCGATCCCGGTCCGGGGCAGCGCCGTACAGACCTCGAAGGTTGCCGCGGTGTACGACAAGGGCAAGGCCGCCGTGCTGGTGCTGCGCACCGAGGCCGCCGACGAGGAGGGCCCGCTGTGGACCAACGACGCCCAGATCTACGTCCGGGGCGAGGGCGGCTTCGGCGGTGAACGCGGCCCCTCCGAGCGGGTCCCGTATCCCGAGACCGCCCCGGACCACATCGTGCGGCGGCCCGTCCGCCCGGACCAGGCGCTGTTGTACCGCCTCTCCGGGGACTGGAATCCGCTGCACGCCGACCCCGAGTTCGCCGCGCTCGCCGGCTTCGAGCGGCCGATCCTGCACGGACTGTGCACCTACGGCATCACGCTCAAGGCCGTCACCGACACGGTCCTCGGCGGCGATGTGACCCGCATCCGCTCCTACCGCACCCGTTTCACCGGGATCGTCTTCCCCGGCGAGACCCTCCGCATCGAGATGTGGACCGCCGAGAACCAGGTACGGGTCGAGGTGACGGCCGTGGAGCGAAACAACGCCAAGGTCCTCGGCGACACCTTCGTCGAACACTCCTGACCTCGACCCCGACCCCGCCCCGCCCCGGACCGACGCCAAGAGGACCGCAGGCCCACGTTCCACACGCCCATGAGGGGAGCCGCACCATGCGCGCAGCCGTACTGCACGAGATAGGCCAGGACAAACTGGAGGTCCTCGACGACGTCGAGGCGGTGGGCTTCGGCCCCGGCAAGGTCAGGCTCCGCATCAGGGCCACCGGACTGTGCCACTCCGACGTCTCGGCGATGAGCGGGGTGCTGCCCCAGCCGGCCCCGTTCATCCCGGGCCACGAGGGCGCCGGCGAGGTCATGGACGTCGGTGACGGCGTCACCGGGCTGAGCGCGGGGGACCGGGTGCTGGTCTGCTGGCTGCCCGCCTGCGGGGCGTGCCCGTCCTGCAAACGCGGCCAGACCCAGCTCTGCCTGGCCGGCTTCATGAACGCGGGCACCCCCAACTTCAAGCGCCCCGGCGGCGATGTATTCGGCTTCGCGGGCACCGGCACCTTCACCGAGGAGGTCGTCGTCGGCGCCGGCTGCGCGGTGCCGATCCCCGACGACGTACCGTTCGAGATCGCCGCGCTGATCGGCTGCGGGGTGACCACCGGACTCGGCGCGGCCATCAACACCGCACAGGTTCAGGCGGGTTCGTCGGTCGCCGTGATCGGCTGCGGCGGCGTCGGCATCTCCACGATCCAGGGCGCCCGGGTGCAGGGTGCCGCCCAGATCGTGGCCGTGGACCCGGTCGCCTCCCGGCGCGAGGCGGCGCTGCGGTTCGGCGCGACCGAGGCGGTTTCGCCCGACGAGTTCGCCGATGCCAAGCAGCGCATCACCGCGGGCGAGGGCTTCGACTACGTATTCGAGGTCGTCGGCAAGTCGGCCACCGCGCGCACCGCGTACGACAACACCCGGCGCGGCGGCACCCTGTGCGTCGTCGGCGCGGGCGCGATGGACGACAACTTCCAGGTCAACATGTTCGAGCTGTTCTTCGACGAGAAGCGGATCCTGCCCTCCATGTACGGGGGAGGAGATGTGCTCCGCTCGTACGAACGGGCCATCGCGCTCTGGCGGGCCGGCCGGATCGACCTCGAATCGATGATCACCCACCGGGTGCGGCTCGAAGGGATCAATGACGCGCTCGACCAGATGCGGACCGGCGAGTCGCTGCGCACCTGCGTCGAGCTCTGACCACCGCCCGCCCCTCCCGAGAGGACTGGAGAGATTCCGATGTCACTTCCCCTGGACGGCATGTCCGCGATCGTCACGGGCGCGGGCCGCGGCCTCGGACGCGCCGAAGCGCTGGAACTGGCGGGGCTGGGCGCGTCCGTGGTCGTCAACGACTACGGGCAGCCGGGCCGCGACGGCTCCGGCGAGGCGTCCGCGACGCCCGCCGAGGAGGTCGCCGAGGAGATCCGGGCCGCGGGCGGCCGGGCGGTCGCGCACCTCGGCGACGTCTCCGACCACGAGCAGGCCCGCGCCCTGGTGGAACTGGCCGTCGACACCTACGGAAAGCTCGACATCCTGGTCAACAACGCGGGCATCCTGCGCGACCGGATGATCTTCTCGATGACCGAGGACGAGTGGGACTCGGTCATCAGGGTTCATCTCAAGGGCCACTTCAACACCACGCACTTCGCCGCCGCGCACTGGCGCACCCGCTCCAAGGAGTCCGGCGGGCCGGTCCACGGCCGGATCGTCAACACCTCGTCGGAGGCGTTCCTGGCCGGTTCGGCGGGCCAGCCGAACTACGCGGCGGCCAAGGGCGGCATCGTCGGCCTCACCACCTCCACGGCCCTGGCCCTGGCCCGGTACGGGGTCACCGCCAACGTCATCTGCCCGCGGGCCCGCACCCGGATGACCGAGGACGTCTTCGCGGGCTTCCAGGAACCGACGGACGGCGGGCTCGACGCGCTCGCCCCCGAACACGTCGCACCACTGGTCGGCTATCTGGCCTCCCCGGCCGCCGCCAAGGTCAACGGGCAACTGCTCGTCGTGCACGGCGGGATGGTCGCGATCGTCGAACGCCCCAGGGTCGCGGCCAAGTTCGACTCCTCGAAGGAGACGTTCTCCTTCGGCGAGCTGGACGAGCTGATCTCGCCGTACTACGAGGACCGCCCGCCGAACGAGACCTTCGCCGCGGCGGAGGTGCTCGGCCTGAAACGGGGCTGACCGGCAAAGGCCGGGACACCGCGGACACGGGTGGGCCCCGGCAGCCGTCTCCGGCTGCCGGGGCCCACCCGTCCCTCGTTGCTGTTCCGTGCGGTCAGGCCGCCCGGCTGTCCCCCTCGGAGGGACGGCGATGGCGGCCGTGCGGCTGCGCGGACGTGTCGTCCGTCGACTCGCCCCCTCGGTGCTTTCCGGAGCCGCCGGCTTCGGCCCGGTCCGCGTCCGCCGGACGCGTCTGGGTCGTGTCGGTTCGGGCTTCAGACATGTGGGAAGTCACCCCGTTGTGATCGCTTACGTGTGTGTCACCGGGCCGATCACGCCAACCGCAACACGACGCGGTCACCGTGGGCGACCACCGGATACGGCTGCGTAGCCCGGGCCCAGATCTTAACCAGGCACCATGCGCCCCGTGAGAGGCGCCTGCCCCAGTGGAATCGGCTTACACACGGGTAGAGGCACAGCGGCGGCGGACGGTTGCATACCGCTTTCCGCGCCGGGTTCCACGGGCGGCCGTACGCCGCGCTCCTCGTCCGCCGGTGCCTCCAGCAGGGCCACACCGCACGCCACGTTCCCGTCGGCGTACGGAAGTCCGAGCACGCCGTCCCGGGTCCACACCCCGCGCCCGGCCTGCCACCCCTGCGGGGCGGCGAATTGATGCAGACGGCGCCCGGCCGGGCGCCACACCCCGACCCAGCTGCCCGCCGCCCCGTCGATCCGCAGCGCCACCGCGCAGCTCTCCGGCATCAGCATCTGGCCCGGCTGCACGGCGAACGGCGTCACCGCCACATCGGCCGGGCGCAGGCACTCCGGGAAGCGCACCGGCAGACTGCTGCCGAGCACGCCCCACCCCAGCCGGTCGTGCCCCGGCGCGTCCGAGCGGATCAGCAGCAGTCCGCTGTCCGGGTCGGCGAGCAGCAGCCGGTCGTTGCTGTCCGGGGCGAACTGCAGCAGCGGCGTCACCTCGCCACCCCGCTCCAGGTCCACGGCGACCGCCTTGACCGGGCCGCCGCCCGGCATCTCCCGGTCCAGGGCCAGCATCCGGCCCGCCCGGTCCAGCCAGACACCGCCGGAGCAGCGCCCCGGAACCTCCGCGACCAGCTCGGGACCGCGGGCGCCGCCCACCACCAGCCAGACGGAGGTGGAGCGCGCACCGGCCGACAACGCGTACGCGCTCACCCCGTCCGGCGTGGGCGGCAGCAGGGTCAGCTCCGCACATTCGACGGAGCCGAGCGGGAGTTCACCGGTCCCGGGGCCGGTCGGATAGAGCAGCGACACCGCGTGCCGGTCCGCGACCCGGCGCCGGATCAGCACCCGCCCGTCGGCCAGCGGCAGCACCTCGGAGTCCGGCTCCTCCGGCTGGTCGAGGGGGAGCGGTACGGCGTACGGCTCGGGCCCGCCGAGCGTCCAGCGCTCAACGAACCACCCCCCGCCGGCCTCGCCGGACGCCTCCGCCGCCACTTCCGCGAGCGCGAGCCGGGCCGCGTACGAACCGTCCGCGGCGATCGTGAACGTGGGCGTGGCGGGGGCCGCCCCGGGCGGCGCGCTCCCTCCACCCGCTCCGTCCGCTTCGTCCGGCGGGTCGTCCGGCGCACCGGTCGCCTCCGGCTCGCTGTCCTTCAAGGCCGCATCCCCGTGGTCTCCGGCGGCCCCGGTCGCGCCTACGGACCTCTTCCCGATGGCACAGACAGTCATGGGCTGGTCACCTCCGGCAACCGAAGCTAGTTTTCGCACTTCCTGCCGAACAACGCGAGCCCCGTCACTTCACACATAAGGGTGGCGATGTCGGTATTCGGCTGAGAGCGAGGGGGTGGCTGTGCTGGGCGTGAGGTGAATGAGTAAGGTTAGGCAGCCCTAAGCATTATCGGTCTGTTCGTTACAACTGGAGCAAGTGATGTCCCTTCGTCGCCGCGGCACCGCCGCAGTCGGCCTGGCGGTGGCTGCCGCCCTCACCCTCTCGTCCTGCGGGAGTGACGACGGGGGGTCGGGCGGCTCGGCCAAGTCCGATGGCGGCGACAAGAAGGCGGCCGTCGCCACGGGCGGCAAGGACTTCGCCGACGCCGCGAAGAAGACGGCGGAGTACGGGACCGACGCCGAGGCCGGGGAGTTCCCCCGGACCGTCACCCACGCGATGGGCAAGACCGAGATCAAGTCCGCTCCCAAGCGCGTCGTCGTGCTGGACGTCGGTGAGCTCGACAACGTCGTCTCGCTGGGTGTGAAGCCGGTCGGCTACGCCCCCTCCGAGGGTGGCGCGGCCATGCCCTCGTACCTGAAGAAGGAGGCGGGCAACCCGAAGAACATCGGCACCATCAACAACCTCAACCTGGAGGCCATCGCAGGTCTCGAGCCCGACCTGATCCTCGGCAGCCAGCTGCGCGCGGCCGACAAGTACGACGCGCTCTCCAAGATTGCGCCGACCGTGTTCTCCATCCGTCCGGGCTTCACCTGGAAGGAGAACTACCTCCTCAACGCCGCGGCGCTGGACAAGACGGCCAAGGCCGAGAGCGAGCTCGACGCCTACGAGGCCAAGGCGAAGAAGCTCGGCGAGGACATCGGCCCGGACAAGCCGACCATCTCGATGGTCCGCTACATGCCGGACCGGATCCGCCTCTACGCCAAGGCGTCCTTCATCGGCACCATCCTCGACGACGTCGGTCTTCCGCGGCCCGAGAACCAGCAGATCAACGACCTCGCCGTGGAGATCAGCCCGGAGAAGATCGACGAGGCCGACGCCGACTGGATCTTCACCGGCGTCTACGGCGACGTGAAGGCCACCGACCGGGACACCACCCAGGCCAACCCGCTGTGGAAGAACCTCGACGCCGTCAAGGAGGGCCGGGCCAAGGACGTCTCCGACGAGACCTGGTACCTCGGCCTCGGTGTCACGGCCGCCGACCTGGTCCTCGACGACCTCCGCGCCGACCTCGTGAAGTAACGGTCCTTGAGCGGGCTGTGGCGGTCCGCGCGGACCGCCACAGCCATGGGCGACGGGGCACGCAGGGCAGGTAGCCTTTGCTTGTGCCCCGTCTGTCTGATGTTCTCGCCGAGCTCGACGCTCTCTGGCCGCCCGAGCGGGCCGAAGGCTGGGACGCGGTCGGTACCGTCTGCGGAGACCCCGGTGCCGCCGTCGACCGTGTGCTCTTCGCCGTCGACCCCGTCCACGAGATCGCCGACGAGGCGATCCGGCTCGGTGCCCAGCTGATCGTCACCCACCACCCGCTCTATCTGCGGGGTACGACGACGGTCGCGGCCGACACCTTCAAGGGCCGGGTCGTGCACACCCTCATCAAGCACGACATCGCGCTGCACGTCGCCCACACCAACGCCGACACCGCCGACCCGGGCGTCTCCGACGCGCTGGCCGGCGCGCTCGACCTGCGCGTCGAGGGTCCGCTCGTACCGGACCCGGCCGACCCCGAGGGGCGCCGTGGCCTGGGCCGGATCTGTGTGCTCGACCACCCCGAGACCCTGGCGGAGTTCGCCGCCCGCGCGGCCGCCCGGCTGCCCGCCACCGCGCAGGGCATCCGGCTCGCCGGCGACCCGTCGGCGACCGTGCGCACCGTCGCCGTCAGCGGCGGCTCGGGCGACAGCCTCTTCGACGCGGTACGAGCCGCGGGCGTCGACGCCTTCCTCACCGCCGACCTGCGCCACCACCCGGCCTCCGAAGCCGTCCAGCACTCCCCGCTCGGCCTGATCGACGCCGCGCACTGGGCCACCGAGTGGCCCTGGTGCGAACAGGCCGCGGCGCAGCTCGACGCGATTTCCGACCGCCACGGATGGGACCTGCGGGTCCATGTCTCGAAGCAGGTCACCGACCCCTGGACCACCACCACCCACCACTCTTCTGGAGCCCCCAACTGAACGCCGCGCCCGCCGACCAGATCCGACTTCTCGACGTCCAGGCCCTCGACGTACGCCTGTCGCAGCTCGCCCACCGGCGCAAGTCGCTGCCCGAGCACGCCGAGATCGAGGCGCTCACCAGCGACCTCGCGCAACTGCGCGACCTGCTGGTCGCCTCGCAGACCGAGGAGAGCGACACCGCCCGCGAGCAGACCAAGGCGGAGCAGGACGTCGACCAGGTGCGCCAGCGTGCCGCCCGCGACCAGCAGCGCCTCGACTCCGGCGCGGTCACCTCGCCGAAGGACCTGGAGAGCCTCCAGCGCGAGATCACCTCGCTGGCCAAGCGCCAGGGCGACCTGGAGGACGTCGTCCTCGAAGTGATGGAGCGCCGCGAGTCCGCCCAGGAGCGCGTCACCGAGCTGTCCGACCGGGTCTCCGCCGTCCGGGCCAAGGCCGACGGCGCGACCGCCCGCCGCGACGCCGCTACCAAGGAGCTCGACGAGGAGGCCGCGAGCGTCACCAAGGAGCGCGAGCTGGTCGCCGCTTCCGTCCCCGCGGACCTGATGAAGCTGTACGACAAGCTCCGCGTCCAGCAGGGCGGGGTCGGCGCCGCGCGCCTCTACCAGCGCCGCTGCGAGGGCTGCCGCCTCGAACTGAACATCACCGAGGTCAACGACGTGAAGGCGGCGTCCCCGGACACCGTCCTGCGCTGCGAGAACTGCCGCCGCATCCTGGTCCGTACGGCGGAGTCGGGCCTGTAATGACCCCGCCGCGCCAGTTCGTCATCGAGGCCGACGGCGGATCCCGGGGCAACCCCGGACCCGCCGGTTACGGGGCGGTCGTCATCGACCCGGTGACGGGGGAGACCCTCGCCGAGGCCGCCGAGTACATCGGCGTCGCGACGAACAACGTCGCCGAGTACAAGGGCCTCATCGCGGGCCTGAAGGCGGCGAGGGCGCTGGCACCGGACGCCTCGGCGGACGGCGCGGTCCAGGTGCGGGTCCGGATGGACTCCAAGCTGGTCGTGGAACAGATGTCGGGCCGCTGGAAGATCAAGCACCCCGACATGAAGCCGCTCGCGGCGGAGGCCGCCAGGATCCTGCCTGCCTCCGCCGTCACGTACGAGTGGATCCCGCGCGAGAAGAACAAGCACGCCGACCGGCTCGCCAACGAGGCGATGGACGCGGGCAGGCGCGGCAAGCAGTGGGAGCCGTCCGCGTCCACGGCCGCCCTCGACACCCCCCGGCCCTCGACCACCGCGGACCTCCCCCCGGTGTCCGGTCCGCCCGGCGACGCTGCGGCGGGCGCCGCCAGGGCCCGCGCGGCCCTGGCCTCCCGGCCGGGAGCGGCCTCCCCGGCGGCCCCCCAGGTCGGCTGGGGCGCGGCGCCCGATCTCGGGGCGCCCGCCACCTTCGTACTGCTCCGGCACGGCGAGACGGCCCTCACCCCCGAGAAGCGGTTCTCGGGCAGCGGCGGCAGCGATCCCGAACTCTCGGCGGCCGGCCGCCACCAGGCCGAACGCATCGCCCGGTCGCTGGCCGCCCGCGGCACGATCGAGGAGATCGTCAGCTCCCCGCTGCGCCGCTGCCGCGAAACGGCGGCCGCGGTGGCGGCCCGGCTCGGCCTGGAGGTCCGGATCGAGGACGGCCTGCGCGAGACGGACTTCGGCGCCTGGGAGGGCCTGACCTTCGCCGAGGTACGTGAGCGCTACGGCCCCGACCTGGACGCCTGGCTGGCCTCCGCGAAGGCGGCCCCCACCGGCGGCGGCGAGAGCTTCGCCGAGGTTGCCCGCCGGGTGTCGGCCACCCGCGACCGCCTCACCACCCGCTACGCGGGTCGCACGGTCCTCCTGGTCACCCATGTGACCCCGATCAAGACCCTGATCCGACTGGCACTCGGCGCCCCGCCGGAGGCCATGTTCCGGATGGAACTCTCGGCGGCCTCCGTTTCGGCAGTGGCGTACTACGCGGACGGGAACGCGTCGGTCCGGTTGCTGAACGACACGTCGCACCTGCGCTGAGCCGGGGGCGGTGGGGCGTCGCCCTGGTGTTCGCCCTGGGGCCCGGGGTGCCTCGCACCCCGCCCGCACCAGCCGGGGTCCGGGGCGGAGCCCCGGTTCCGGGAAGGGGTGGGCAGGGGAAAATCAGCCGCGCAGCGCCGACGCCTCGCTCGCCAGCCGCTCCACCCGCGCCCAGTCCTTCGCCGCGACGGCGTCCGCCGGAACCATCCAACTGCCGCCCACGCAGCCGACGTTGGGCAGTGCCAGATAGGACGGCGCGGATTCGAGGGAGATGCCGCCCGTCGGGCAGAAGCGGGCCTGCGGCAGCGGTGCGGAGAGCGCCTTCAGATATGCCGTGCCGCCGGCCGCCTCGGCCGGGAAGAACTTCATCTCCGTGACCCCGCGCTCCAGCAGCGCGACCACCTCGGACGTCGTGGAGACACCCGGCAGGAACGGCACCCCCGACGCCTTCATCGCGTCCAGCAGCCGGTCCGTCCAGCCGGGGCTGACCAGGAACCGGGCCCCCGCGGCGACGGTGTCGGCGACATTCCGTACGGAGATCACCGTGCCGGCCCCGACCACCGCGTCCGGCACCTCGGCCGCGATCGCCTCGATCGCGGCCGGCGCCGCGGCGGTGCGCAGCGTCACCTCGATGGCCGGGAGTCCGCCCGCGACCAGGGCCCGCGCGAGCGGCACCGCGTCGGCGGCGTCCTCCAGGACGACTACGGGCACGACGGGGGCGAGATCCAGCACAGAGGAGGTCATGGGGCCCATCTTGCAGCGAAGGTCGCACCGTACGCAACGAGCGTTGCGCATGATGCAACCCGCAGGCTCGGGGTCCACCCGCATGCGGCCGGTGGCTCAGTGAATCTCCGTCACCACGACATCGAGCGACCACGCCCGCCCGGCCCGCGCCGGAGCCTCGGCCTCCACGACGTACCCGAGCCCGCGCAAGGTCTCCACCAGCTCCGCGGGCCCCTTCGGCCGCGCACCGGAGACCAGTAGATCGCGGACCATCCGCCCCTTCGTGGCCTTGTTGAAGTGGCTGACCACCGACCGCTTCTCGACCCCGTCCACCAGCTGGGAGTGCAGCACCCGCACGCTCGCCGTGCGCTGTGCCACCTCGCCCTTCGGTTTCCATGCCGCGGTGTAGGCGGAGGACCGCAGGTCCAGGACGAGCCCGTCCCCGGCCGCCTCCGGCATCACCTGCCCCATCGGGTCACGCCAGTACGCCCCGAGCGCGCCCAGGCCCGGCAGCTTCACGCCCATCGAGCAGCGGTACGAGGGAATCCGGTCGCCCACCCGCACCGCGCCCCACAGCCCGGAGAAGACCAGCAGAGACTTCCCGGCCCGCCGCTTGGCCGACGCGTCCAGGGAGGCCAGGTCCAGCGCGTCGTACAGCACGCCCGTGTAGATCTCCCCGGCCGGACGCGTCCCGGCCGTCCGCAGCTCCACGTTCTTCGCGATCTCGCCGCGCAGCCCCTCGCTCAGCCCGAGCACCTCACGGGCCTTCTCCTGATCCGCCGCGCACAGCTCGACCAGCTCGTCGAGAACCGCCGCCCGCGCCCCGGCCAGGCCCGGAAGCGAAAGCGACTCCGGCTTCAGGGGCACCCCGCGCCCCGACGCGGCCTTTCCTTCGGAGGGCGGCAACAGCACGAGCACGGCGGTTCTCCTTCGTACGCACAGTCGGGGCGACGGAACCAGGCCCCCGCGCCAGCGTACGGGCACCGCGGGACCGGCCGGGCCGCCGCCCGGGATGCCGCCCGCCCCGCCCCGCCATACGCTCGGTCCATGCCCCGCCGCCATCTCCGCATGACCGGGCCGGCCGACACCCCGCTGGGGGCGTCCCTGCGCACCCTGCGTACCGGGCTCGGCCTCCCCGACGACTTCCCGTCCGAGGTCCTCGCCGAAGCGGAACAGGCGGTGAAGGACCCGGTGGTCCTGGCTCACGAGGACGCGACGGACCTGCCGTTCCTCACCGTCGACCCGCCCGCCTCCACCGACCTCGACCAGGCCATGTACCTCGAACGCCGCCGACGCGGCTACCGGGTGCACTACGCCGTCGCCGATGTCGCCGCCTTCGTACGCCCCGGCGGCGCACTCGACACCGAGGCCCACCGCCGGGTGACGACCCTCTACTTCCCCGACGGCACGGTGCCGCTCCACCCGGCCCTGCTCTCCGAAGGCGCCGCCAGCCTCCTGCCGGGGCAGACCCGCCCCGCCGTGCTCTGGCGGATCGACCTCGACACCGAGGGCGGCACCGTCGCCACCTCGGTGCGCCGGGCCCTCGTCCGCAGCCGCGCCAAGCTCGACTACGCGGGCGTCCAGCGGCAGATCGACACCGGCACCGCCGAGGAACCCCTCGCCCTGCTCCGCGACATCGGACGGCTCCGCGAGGAGCAGGAGGTCGCCCGCGGCGGCATCTCCCTCAACGTGCCCGAGCAGGAGATCGTCGAGCGCGACGGCGGCTACGGCCTCGCATACCGCGCCCCGCTGCCCGCCGACGGCTGGAACGCCCAGATCTCCCTGCTGACCGGCATGGCCGCCGCCCACCTCATGACCGAGACCGGCACCGGCATCCTGCGCACCCTGCCGGTCGCCCCGGACGGCGCCGTGGCCCGGCTCCGCCGCTTCGCCGAGGCGCTGCACATCGACTGGCCGCACCACGTCCCGTACGCCCAGGTCGTCCGCTCCCTCGACCCGCGCAGGGCCAACCACGCCGCGTTCCTCCAGGAGTGCACCACCCTGCTGCGCGGTGCCGGCTACACCGTCTTCGAACACGGCGAACTCCCCACCCCTGCCGTCCACGCCGCCGTTGCCGACCTCTACACGCACTGCACCGCCCCGCTGCGCCGCCTCGTCGACCGGTACGCGGCCGAGCTGTGCCTGGCCGCCGTCGCGGAACAGGACCCGCCCGAGTGGGTCGGCGCCGCGCTGCCCGGCCTGCCGAAGGAGATGGCGGACGGGGCCAGGCGTGCCAACACCGTCGAGCGCGAGTGCGTCGACCTGGCCGAGGCCGCGCTGCTCAAGGACCGGATCGGCGAGGTCTTCGACGCGTACGTGGTCGACGTGTCGGAGCAGGAACCCACCACCGGACCGTCATCCTCTACGGCATGATCGGCCTCCTCGGCGCCCAGATCTGGCTGCACGCCAAGGTCGACCTGCGCAACCC